>NZ_BAABLK010000033.1:0-157538 GCF_039544305.1 Paeniglutamicibacter antarcticus | reverse complement strand
AGGAAACGGGCCGGAAGACGTTGCCGTCCGTGGTCAAAACCGTTGCCGCTGGTGGTCAGTCCAATTGCCGCTGGTGGTCAGCGGGGATCGCCGCCTATGGTCACTTTAGAACTTCCGCTGACACCGCGGCCTTGGCTGCCCAAACCGTGGTGGTCTCGGGCACCGAGGCAGCCGGCATCGTCCTGCCCGAACTGGCCCGCAACGGCAATATCACTGGTCCCCAACGGCAATAATGGGTGGTCCCCAAAGCGTCGAATACTCAACGGCGCGTGAGCAACGCCAAGCGACCTTGGACCGTGTTCATAGTGCGCATCCTGAACGGTTCGCACAGCGGCCTGTCGCACCTCCGTTGCAGGTCATGGCCGCGATCAACGACCCAGCAAAAAGAGCTGAGTCATCGGTTCATTAGCATCGACCGCTATGGCTCATTTGATTTGACAAGTACCGCTACTCTTGACAGACATAGATGAGTCAACGTGCACGTCAGCCACTCAGTACGGAGGGCGAAGGCCCTCTATGCCGCCGAGCTCTTCCCTGTCCTGTATTCCCAGTTTCTGGAAGGACCGATAGAGGTGCCCTTCGACCGTCCGGACCGAGAGGTTCACTTCCGTGGAGATCTGCTTGTTGCTCATGCCAATTGCGGCGTAAGACGCAATTTCGAATTCCCGCGTTGAGAGACCGTGTCTTTGCAACGCGGAATCAATGATCGCTGCACGTGGCCCGTTCCCGCTTCTCGAGTAAAGGCCTTTGCGAGCCACTATTCGTTCTCGCTCTTGAGCATGAGCGGAAAGCAACACCGTCGCCCATGCAACACTTTCAATACCCGCGAGTCCATTGGCCTCGCCCATGAGGATGTTCTGGATACCCGTCAGGTCATTTCTCCCTGCAGAAGCCAGAAGCATACCAATCGCGCGGAGCCTAGGTGAACTCAGTTGACCCACTAGACCTGCAATCCTTCCAGTTTGTGACGTGATGACAACGCGTGAGGAGTCCTCAAAGTCCCTGTAGACATGCCAAGCACCTTGAATCGCAATCCTTGCGTCCAGCGAGTCCAGCAGCCAAGACACGTACTGTCCCAAAGTCGCAGGATCGGCGTGAAGAGTCGCCAGTTTTCCCAGCATTGAGACTTGCTTGAACATTTCAGGTTCCACGCCAAGATCATCCATAAGTCCGTCCGCAAGTGTTGCAAACCCTGTTGCGTCATCCAGCGCAGGCTCCCGCAATGCTGCATTCGTCGCACAGTAATGCCCTAGTTGATGCATACCAACGGTGGAAAAATCTGCTGCTGCCTGAACGAATTTTGAGGTACTGAGTTTGTTGTCGTATTCGAAATCTTCCTGCCAGGCTTGACGTAGGCTAACTAGTGCTGCTTCCGCTCGCGGCATTCCGCCATGGCCCGGAAACACAACCGTCCAGGGAATCTGCCCCAGTGAGCTTACGTCGCCTAGAGCCTCCGCCGTTGCCATCGCTGTATACAAGTGCATGCGCAGACCCAGTGAATCAACGAGGTGTAGATGCTCCAGCAAATACTGCACGTGTTCATTGCAGAAAGACCAAGAGAGACTCTCGAGGCCAGCCAAAACTCCGATCAATTGCACGTCTCCGGGGACCGATCCAGTGAAGACGCTATCCAGTATCCGGGACCTCTCTGTCGGTTCCATGTGCTCAGACAAGACCTCAGCCAGTTCGATTCTCTTAGCTAATTTCGTATTGTGCGTTCCTGCAGCAGTCTGGGCTATGTGCGCCCATGCTCGGGCAGCCTGGCGATACGGTCCCAAGTCTCCATAACAGGACCCCAGCATTATCATCCATGCTTTGGTAAGTTCTTCGGCATCTTCTGCGGTTAGCTCTGAGGTCGCTAGGGATTCAAGCTCGTTTCTGGCTTCAACTCTGAGCCCTTGCCCTTCAGCTGCTCTTATGCGCTGGATATCCCTGGACACCGAAACCACACCACGCAAGTCAACACTTGCCAAAGCGAGCCCCATGGTGAATTCGTTCTGATCATTGGCCTGACGCGCGGCCAAAGCTAATTCACCTTCCGTAACAATCGAACCTACGGAGAGTGCCCACCAGATCGCGTGCCAGTCCTTCACCCATGCGGGGCCAGCGAATTCTTGCCATACATTGAAGATCCTGAGCGAACTTGACGGTGGTGTGGAACTGAGAATTGTCCGTTGTATCAACCGGGAAGAAACGAAAAATGATTTGTCAATACCCTCAGAGACTAGGCCGCTACGAATAAGGCTTCTTCCACCCTCCGGGCAGAGCTCTTTCCATCCGGCACCGGGGTAGCCGCCCGCAAGAACCGTACCCACCACAGCATCTAATTCTTGGTCGTCAAGCCTTCGCAGGTAGAACCAAATCAGCTCGTGGATCGCATTGTCCTCGAGCAGATGATCGGTCCGGATCAGTGCGTAGTCGGCAATGTGCTCCCAACTTTCAGTCTCGTCGATCCTGCGCATGAGCAAAAGCAGCAACTCATAGATCCCGCCTGTCAGCGACTGAACTGCTGCGACGCTACCAGCCGTTGGTGTCTTCCCGAGGGCCTTACCCAACTCCTGAGCGGTCTGGGCTGGAGAAAGCGGACCAAGCACTACAGTCGGCATAGGTCCGAGTGCAGCTAAGGGTTCGAGGTTGGCAAGTTCGTTCAGTGGTCGTGAGTTGCACAACATCAGTTCGACCCGCTGAGCTTGGACCATCTGGGTTAAGACATAGGCAGATTCAGGGTCCAAGTACTGGCCATCCTCAACCAGGACAAGGATTCGCTGGCCGCTAGGTTCCATGAGTGCGCCAACATAGTCGTCGACAGCACGAACGACAGCGGCAAAGTCTGCGGTTTCTATCCACTCATCAAGGAAGCCAACGAATCCGAAGAATGGATTCGATACTTGATGCGTCTGGCAGCGAATCCTTAGGTACTTCCTTGTCCTGGGCCCCTCGTTGAGAATGCGCAGCACCTCGGTCACGAACGATGCCTGTCCCGAGCCGAAGTGGCACAGAACAGCGAGGCGGTGAGCTCCAGAATCGCTTAGCACTGACAGCGCCTCGATGGCATTGGTGGTTCGCAAGTTAGAACAGCCATTCTTTGCCTTCATCCCTCACCACCTCCAGTTGCAGGCTGCAAAAGCCTTTTCAGCCCATGGCGATTGCGAACATTCAATTTAGAATGTACTTGGTAAAGATGTCCTTCAACTGTCCGCACCGAAATACTGCATTTCTTGGCTATTTCAAGATTCCGCATTCCTTTGGCAGCCATTCCAGCAATAGTTTGTTCCCGGGAGGTAAGAAGTTCGACCCAGTTGCTTGTCTCACGTTCTCCTCGCTCGTTGCGCGCGTTTCGTCCTGATGGATCGAAACGTCCAAGGTGGCCGTTTCCTTGTACCAGGGCCCTCTGCGCACGTCTGCGAACCACAACATTTGTGTTCTCTTGCGAGCGCAGTAGCAACGCGACATGCTCGCGCTGTCCGAGGGCTGCCAATTCGAACCGCACACGGAGTTCTTCGTCTCGGTTCTGTCCCATCAGTGCTCGATTTAGCTCCTCCATCAGCCCGACTAACTGACTATTTGTATTGGCATCGATTTCAGCTAGGAGCCCTTCGTCCACCGGATGCCCCAAGGCCAACATCACAGACAGGGTTTCAGCCGCGGCGTATCGCAGCCCTTGAGCCAACGCGCGTCTGACCATGGAATACAGATCGTTGAGTAGCTGTTCATTGGGGTCAATACCCGCGCGAACAAGCAGCGCGAGCTGGGCCACGCACCAGCTGTTCGTCGTCAGAATCTCTGGGCTGGATAGCTGACGCAAGCCTTCCGACTCGACGTGACTCCCTTGGCTGGCACCAATCGCCCAGTCAATACACCGTGTCATCCCGTCAATTACTTGAGCGCCAGCAAGATGCTCTTCGACCTTCAACACGTTTACTAGGTGTGCTGCGATGTCCATGTCACCCAAAGTGAGCGCACGCAGGCAGGCGAAGTACGCGACATACTTCTCGGCGGCAGCGTCGGAATGGGCCCCATCCAAGACGATGGCATCAACTTCACTTGCTGCGTTCCAGTCGTTGAGCTGGAACGCTACAGTATGGGCGAGGAACGCGATCGAAGGCAGGAGCAATTGATATCGATGATCCAAGGACAGTGCACCAACGCGGCGGACTTCCTGCAAAGCCCACTTCAGCAGTTTTTGGCCCTTGTCAGCGTGCCCTTCGAGGACCCAAGTGTGGGCAACACAAAGCACGCCCAGTACACGGTTGAGACTATCGGTCCAGCCGAAGTCACGGACACAGGCCCAGATGCCATCCTCTGAATCAGCAGAAAAGGGAATTGCAGCCAGCTCGCCTCGGCGAATCGTGCAATACCACCCCAACACCCTGATTTGTTCTGCTCGGGCCCCATCCCTCGAGAGAAAATGATGTGAGCTGCCGTTCGTCGCCCATTGCGCGCTTGCGGCTTCGAAATTGTTGGTACCGAGACTGGCCGACCACTTGGCCAGCTCAAACACCAAAAGCTGTTCCTTGTCTAGCGGGCTTGTTTCCTTTTGGAGCTCCACTGACTCAAGTCGACCGCGGGCAGAAATATAGCAACCGGCAGCGATCTCGTCAACAGCGACCAGCAATTCGGCATGTGGTTGCAATAGGAAATTCGACTCACCCGCAGCTTTAGAGATATCAGAAAGCATGCTCCCAATATTGTTCGCGGTGCTCACAATTGCTCCAGGGCCTTCTCTCCGCACCAGCCCCCTATCAAGTAACCCGTCAAGGACCGATAGATCAGTTTCGCTTCGGGCCAGCTCCGCCATGCCTATAGACCCCCGCGAAATAATCCTCGTCAATAGCCTTCGCTCTTCTTCGCCTAGAACGCCAAGACATGCATCAGGTGGGGCGGAATCTGTGCCCGGCAGCGAAATTGCGTCGTGGATGACCCATACCCCTCCGATATCGACCAATCGTCCAACGTCCAAGTCCTCGCGAACGGATCCTTGCAAAGACTGCATATTGCCACGGCTCTTCGCCCAGTAGTATGCGTGCACTCCGGGAGACCGTGTCCCGGTCAACAGTGCCTCAAGATACAAGTTCACTTCTTGGCGTGAAAGGGTGGGTTGAGAAATCATATCTAGCGCCCTGTGTCGCACCAGGGACCGCAGGGTCGAGCCCAAGTGCTCCGTTCGATTCGCCAAGAGGATTAGGCGGATACTTCCGGCGCTGAGCAGTTGCGAGAGAACCGTCTCGCTTCGCGAATCGAGCATCGTGGCGTTGTCCACCACAACCAGCACCGGGCGCTCAGTCCTTTTCGAATTAAAAATTGCTCTCAGCGCGCCAAAAACCGCCAAGTCGGACTTGATATCCAGTGGCGGTGCGCCCGCCAACAAGAACAGCAGAGCCCCTAGTTCGATTTGCTGCGAATACCTGCTGCACGCCACTGTTACCGTTTGGCTTGGATTAACAAAAAGGGGCAGGCCTTGTTCGATCAAGTCTATGTAGAATTGGCTGCCGCCCGTGGCAACAAAAACTCCACGAATGCTCGGCTCCGCTAGCAATTGGGCGAACTGGCTGGCGATTCTGCGAACAAACACCGACTCTGGTCCACCCACAGAAGTGACGCACTCAAGCCCATCACTTTGTTGACTGCTCAATTCACCAAAAAATGATTCAGTACTCATAGCTCCCCCCAAGGGCCTCTTTACACCGAGTTGACTAGACGTTTCCCCAGAAAACGTGCAACTTCCGTGTACACCTCTACGATATCGTCTTGCAGCCGGAAAATCCATCATTGCATAGCATTGGACCTGCGACTCGTGCTCGCTATGCTTTTCTAACGTAGGACAACCCCGTGCAATCCCTCAAACAAATGGTCTCCTTCATGCAGTGAGTGCGACGTGGCGGAAATCTACAGGTTGTCCCTGCGGTACAAGGCACAGCAAGCTAACGTATCCATGAAGCGGATTCTCCTGGACTTCTACGGGGTCCATCTGCCATCCATCAACTGAAACTTGCAGTTCAGATTTCCAACTACGTAGAGTGAGGTCCGCCCATTCACCTGGCACTCCCTGTGGAATAGCAGAACGTCCCAACCGCTGGGGGCCTGTTTCCGTGGCGAGCCAGACCGATATCTCGCCGCGAGTTTCGATCTGTATGTGCATTCCCCGCTCTTGTGAGTCTTCAAAGGCCCGGTACGGTGCATCCGTGGGAACCGCGAACGAGACCCCTGCGATATGGTTCTTCGCTACCAGCTGCGGCCAGCGCACGGAGAAACACAGTTCCGAGAACACTATTTTCCCGGGGGAAATCGACCCTAGAGTGTAACTAGACTTCTTCTCTCCGGAAATCCGCAGGGCTTCCTGGTCAGCAATAATCAACGGTTGCGCCGCCCAGGAAATGGCATCCGGAAGATCACCGATACCCCGCAGCCCGGTACCAAAGGAATCTTGCAGATTCTCCCCTCGCGCCGGGAATCCGGTGACGTAGGGGTAGTTGGAGCACATCATGCCCCGTACGCCCCATGAAAGAAAATGATCGCGTTGCCACCTAGTGTGGATCTCCCAGCAGATGATCGGTTTGCCGATGTTTGTCAGTTCCAGAAGAACGCTCTCCGTGGCCGAGTCGTGGATTCCAAGCAAATCGAAGCGTCCTGCCAGTTCGGCGATGCGCATGACAGTGTCCGGCGCAAAGTATCCCCACGTCAGGTATCCGCGCGCTGAGGCCAATTCGTATCCAGCTGCGGTGCTGTTTTGCTTCCAAACGATGCGGTCACGGCCTTGAGGCACCATATCGAGCACAGACAGAAGTTCCTCGGCATGCGCCCCAGTCTTGTCCTCGATAAACAGAAAACACTCTTGGGGCATCTCATCTAGGACCTCCTGCAAGGTAGGGATCGGCTCCAGTCCCGAGTGTGGACCCAACCATTCACGAGCATCGTTGGAAATTCCTTCCAGCTCCAGAGCCGTGGCTTGCGCGATATCCAGATCTATTCCAGTCAGCCGCTTCAGGTTTGCGTCGTGATGACAGACGAATACGTCATCACTTGTGCGATGCACAGACACCTCGATGGCCTGAGCGCCGGCTTTCACCGCGTTGCGGTACGCAGTCATCGTATGCTCGGTCCAATTGTCTCCCGAACCTCGATGGGCTATATAAAACAGCTCAGTGGCAACGAAATCCCGAACGGTCTTATTCTTGATTGGCGTTTGCTGCAGCGGCGAGGAGCACCCAGCCAGAACGGCCGTACCTAGTATTCCGAGCATGCTCCGCCGTGTGTACAGCTTTGCCTTGTCTCGTTGCTCTATCATTGACCGCCCCCGGTTCGTGTCAATCGCTGTTGTGATGAAGTTATGGACCTTCCACCAGTAGATCGTCGAAAGAAGAAGTCGATGGAGTGTTGGTAGAACTACCCGAAAGATACATTCTCACTCCTATTCCGGCGGCCTCTTGTAGCCCGGCTGCAGAATCAGACGCCGTCACTGCCCAGGTTTCCGGTTCCGACGTTCCGGTCTTCCAGACCTTAGCGCCTAATGAGGTGAAGCCTGCTCCTGACGCAGACACCTTCAACTGGAGTTTCTCATTAGCGTTATATTCCAGCGAGGGCAGGTTCGCTGTGTCCAACACAGACACGACGCCGCCACTGATCGAGCAAAGTTGGAGGACTCCATCGCCAGAGCTCGTAATCCGCAACTTCAGCTGGTACTGATTCGCGGAATTGACGTATCTCGGCGAAAAGTAAAGATAAGTACCTCCCCCGGTTGGCTGTTTGTCCAGGGCGACAGTAACCGTAGCCACCACATCCAAGGCTCCCAAGGCAGGCAAGTACGCCCCCGGGCCCGCTCCCGCAACTGTTCCCAGCAGTTTTCCAGTTCCTTCGCTGACCATGGTCGAAGCTGCGCTGCTGGTTCGCGTCCAAGTCCCCCCGGTCTCAGGATTACCCCAGTTGCCTGAGACCGTCCGGCTGAAGCTATCGTGGGCTAGCGGACCGGCTGGAGCCGTTACATTGACCACCTGTGTGGCCGTATCCACCAGCCCCTCTGGATCCGTGACAGTTAGCCCAATCGTGTACTCGCCGGCAATCGCGTAGTTGTGCTGGGCGGTAGAGCCTGTTTGGTCGCCCTCCCCATCGCCAAAGTCCCACGAGTACTCCAACGCGCCATCATCGGGGTCGGTACTTGTTGTCCCGTCTGCTTCGACACCCAGCCCATCAGTTACTACGGAAAGGGCAGCCTGCGGTGCACGGTTCGGCGGAGGTGGAGCGGACACGTCCACCTCTTTGCTGGCGCTGTCGGTTGCGCCGTCATTGTCAGTTACGGTCAATGAGACCGTGTACTGCCCCTCATCTTGGTAGTCGTGGGTTGCGAGAGCCCCTTGTGCAGTGGACCCGTCTCCGATCCCAGGCATAGTGAGTGACAGTTCCGTCCGGATCACTCGAACCGGTCCCATCGACTTCAACTGCCATGCCATCGACTTCTGCCATCAGTGCGGCCACAGGTGAAACGTTGACCATTTGTCCCTGGCCAGCCTGATAATGGTTGGCGATGCTTGCTGCTGAGAGCTGCCTGTCATAAATCGCAACTTCATCCAGGAGGCCGGAGAATCCAGAGGAAGGCGCCGAAGGCCATCCCGACATTCTGTCAGAGCCCAATCGCCAAAAACCGTCCAATTCCAGAGCGGTGGTGGTTGAAGCACGAGAAGCAACTTCCTGGCCATCTACATAAAGCCGCATCCCGTTTGCACCCAAGGTCGAAACCACATGATGCCATTTTCCATCGGTGTACGAGTCACTTGAAGTTATTGTTCGCCGCGCACCCCGCTCATAGACTCCAAAACTGAGTTTGCCTAGACTGTTGATGTAAGTCAGTCTGTCGTGGTTGGAGGAGTTGCCAGTGATCGCGTTTCCATAACCGATCAGCCGACCCTGTTGGTTTGAGCTTGCCTTAAACCACAACTCGGTAGCGAACTCGTTCGGCCGATGGGCGCGCACCGCATCAGCTGCGATGCCACTGTTCAATCTCAGGCTCGTCCCTGAGGCACCTGTGAGGGTGGATCCCGGGTCAATTCCAGCGTTGCCATTCAGCTTCAAATCGTCATCGCCACTCTCATCGACGAGCGTGGCTTCATCGCTTGCCTTGATCGGCCAGTGGTTCGCGGGTTTGTCGCCTTCGATTACTTGCGCGTAGTGGCTCGACGGTTCGTCGTTCGTCGCCACAGTGATGCTCACCGTCTGGCTTCGAGATTCCCGTCCACTGGGGTCGGAAGCGAAAACGCGATAGGTATGAGTGCTGCCAAGGGCCAAACCGGCGTCCGTGAAGGAGTGCCCCGGGCGATCCCAGAATGTGGAATCTGCTTCCACGGTATGAATCGGAGCACTGTTCTTTCCGTCACGGATCACCTTGTAGGCTAACTTCGTATCGTCTTGGTCATGGGCCGCTTGCCAACGGACGCGGACTTCTCCGGCCGTCGTCGACGACAGCGACGGAACGAAGGCATCACCTTGTGGTTCAGGACCACGTAGATTCGGAGCCTGCGAGCTTGCAGCGAAGCGAACCAGACCCTGCTGGTCCTGGTAGTTGACTCTCAGGAATTCTCCACCGTATACGACAAAGTCCCCGTTCCCGGCCACGTTCCAAGGGCCTTGGTTCTGGCCCGTATAGCGACCAGCGCTCAACGCAGGAAACCAAGTCTGCAGCTTGGGATGTGGCAATCCTTCGAAGTTCGTGTAGCCGTGGATTTCACGAGTAATGATTCCTGCGGCATCCTTCCCAAAAGCCATGGCACGGTTGTACTCCCAGGGGGATTCCTGTGCGAACCCGCCGATATTTCCACAGTAGTGCGGGTGTCCGGCTAAATAGACCAAGTCATCGGTGGCGTACACGGAGTAGGTATCTCCGTGGCAGTCTTCAAGCCAACGAGTGTCCAAGTCGGACCAATTAATTGCGACGATACCCTCTAGAGTTGATTGCCTCCCGAAGGTGAAGCCGCTGGCGTAAAAAGTTGAATCATCACTGGCGATTGAGGTGATTGAACCATCCCCTCCGACGCCGTTGCGCACATACGCTGAAGCCGGATAGGCCATTTTTTCCCCGGTGTCGGCCCGGACCACGGCCAGGGCACTCGAATTGCCCTTGGTGCCGTTCACGGTATCAAACTGACCGCCCACGGCCAGCTTCGACCCGTCCGGTGACAGCGACAGCGTATCAACCCGGCCCCCGGTAACTACTGGACGGAGAGCGAGCAATGTGGCGTCGCTGGCTCGAACCGCTGCGAGCTGTTCCCGCCACGCGCTTCCAACCCGGAAGAACGACCCCCCGAAGTAGACGGTGGATTCGGTAGCCACCATTGTCCTTACTGAATTCGAAGGCTGCGGGTCGAAATCGGCAATCCGTTGTCCGGTATCTGGTTCCAGCGCGACCATGCGAAGGGCGCTTTCTCCGTTCATAGTGGTGAAGTCGCCGCCAGCATAAAGACGGCTGCCATCGGGCGAAGCTGCCAAAGAAAGAACTTGTCCGTTGAATGAAGGGGAGAAGCTGTTTATCAGTTCCCCGGTAGCGATGTCATAAGCCAAAATATTGTTGCGTACAACGGTTTGTGTGCCGGCAGGCGCACCCGCTGGACGCGCAGTGCTAAAGCTCCCACCCGCGTAGACAACATTTCCGATGACGACCTGGGACCAAACGACTCCATTAATCTGTACGGTCGGTAGCGCATCTGCCGTAACCGTCGAAGGCGTTGCCGGATCACTGGGATGCGCATCCCCATAAGCCGGAGCGGAAACTAACACGAGCAATGCCATGACCATGGCTGTAGCACTCAAGCTCGCGAGCGCCGACGAAATACCCTTGTGCATCGTAGTGCCTCTCATCGTTGGACTTCGCCCACGAGTTGTTGAATCTCGGCATCATTTCCCGAGTTGAACTCAACTGTGAGTTCATTGGATTTAGTCGAGGGAACCGCGAAAACGAAAGTCGTCTTCGTGCTTTCCCCTGCTTCGACGCCAGATGCCAGCTTCGATGCGCGTGGATCACTTAGCGGAACCATTGGTTGCCGGTCTTTGCCGAACAGCACATTCAGCTCCGCTCTTGACAGATCGAGTGAATCAGTGTGCTCGTTGTGTATGGATATCGTTACCAGCACAGATGGACCCGACACCTCGCCGATACCATCAGCAGTGCCGTTGGTTAACTCGATAGCGTCAAGTTTCATTGTGGCGCTTGATCCAGCAGGCACAGACTCATCGAGTGCGACTGGTCGCATCTTGGGAGGAAGCTTCTCAGCCGATCTTGCATCCGGGGCTATTTTTTCTCCGTCCGAAACTTTTTTCCACGCGGACGGAGAATCCCTAACACTCGCAGCCTCATCATCGGGCCAAGCCAAGCTCATCGCGGCGTCGTCGCTAGGCTTCCCGGGACTATCCTGTCTTGGGGTCTCAGAGGCCACTGCAGAAAGTTTCTCGAGGTCAGCATCGTCAACCTCGGTCGTGGGCGTGGCGATTGCGGATTTCTCCGGCGCTGTCGACTCACTGGAGACAGCACTGGTGCACCCCGAGACAACGGCGGAGAAACCAAAGGCAAGGCACGCCCCTGCAACTACGCTGATAATACGAAGGCGCTTCTTTCCTATACCCTCTCGGTAAAGGGGGTGCCGACTCGTGCGTATTTCATTCATCGTAGTTCCTGCGTCCGCTATGCAGTTGACGCAGTGGTCAACAGGGCGTCAAGCGCACGCCGCAATTTGCTGCTGGAGGTATGCACCGTATACGGGAAGTATTCGACTCGAACTCCCACGCCAGCGAAACGTCGCTCAAGCTCAAGACCTTTCCTGCTCCCTTTCCAGTCGTCACCCTTGAAGAACACATCAAATTTGACGTCTGCCCACGTTTCCAAGCGGTCCAGCTTTGTTTCCACGTAGACATCATCGACGAAGGAGATGTTGGCAACAATTTCGGCCCGTTCGTTTGTGGGGATAACCGGACGGAAGCCTTTGTTCGCTTCCACCAAATCATCACAAACGACTCCGGCGACAAGATAGTCACAGCGCAATTTCGCCTGCCGCAATACGTTCAGATGTCCGACATGAAAAAGATCAAATGCCCCAGCCGCGTATCCTATGATCATTCTGCTTCTCCCCGATCCAAGACGTTCCAAGTTGTTGTGCGCATCCCCACACGCACCAAGCCACCAAAATGTTTTACATGCAGCCCAATTCGACTACCGAGCGGCCCGCGCTGGTCCAAGACCACTGCTGCGGATGTCCGATTTGTTTGCCGACCCGTCCGCCAGATCACGGCACAATTCTTCGTAGGCGTCAGCTACAACGTCCCAGTCGTAGTCCTCAGCTCGTTGTCTAGATCGACGGGCACGCTTGGCCAACAAGTCCGGATCCGATTCGGCCTTGCGAAAAAGCTGTGCCGCTTGATCCGCGTCGTCAAAATACTCGCCGGCGTCCAGCAGGACTTCACGGTTGAAGTTCACATCGAAGGCGGTGACAGCGGTTCCGGCACCCATGGCGCGAAGCAACGACGGGTTGGTGCCCCCCACCGAATGACCATGCCAGTAGACAAGGGCGTTTTCGTAGAGCTCATCCAACAGCTCTTGATCCCAAACGGCACCCAAGAGCTTCACCGAGTCAGTGGCCGCGGCGATAATTTGCTGGGTATACCTTTCGGCATACGGTGCCGATCCAACGACCACCAACGGCAACACGGCTCCCGACCGCGCGTATCCTCGAACGATCATCTCCACATGGTTCTCCGGCTCGAACCGTGCAACGAGTAAGTGGAACTTGCCTGTTTCAAGTTCTAACTCTTGGATCCTGGTGCATACCTTCCCATCCAGGCTCGGAGCGCCGTAAGCGATCAAGCGAGAACCTACGCCAAACTTGTTTGAGTAGTAATCCGCAATACCTTGAGCATCGGAAATGAGTGCCTTGGACCACCAAACTGCTAGCCTTTCGCAAGCGAGGTAGTACCTCTTGCCAAGCGGACCCCACTTAGATCGTTTCCACTCCAAGCCATCGACGTGGGTAGCGGTCGGAATACGTCCAAGCCCAAGCACCGGCAAAAGGGGTGAGTTTGCGGCGTTAAACACGATGGCAGCATCAGGGCGGTTGAAGACAGCGTGCCAAACTGACAACGTGGTGTGACTTAACGTCTCGAGGCTTCGTTTTCTAAGCGCGGGCAGATGCACGAGTTTCATTCCCAAGTACTCATTTTCGCGCTCGCTTGCAGACGTGCCGCGGCAGTACACAGTAACCTGGTGACCTTTCGCAGCGAGCCTGCGCCCGACCTCCTCAATAGCAGTTTCGAAACCACCGTACCGAGCAGGTACTCCACGTGTTCCAACCAGTGCAATTTTGAGCGGCACCTTTTCGCCACGTTGCATGCTGTTTCCCTCCCCCAAAAGCCCGTACAACTGGTTCACGTCCCGCCAAGCGGTGATTAGTTTCGGCCTGAGCATCCCCACACTCGAGCCGTTTCTAGTTGTTCGTAAAGCCAACATTTATATCAAGAAATATATGCCCAAAAGGTGCCGTCAGCACGAGTACCCCGCTACTTAGTGCGTTGAAAAAACACTCGGAGAGAACACTCATTTCTTGGTATTTTTGCGCGTTATTTTCATAAATATAACAATTACCCAACATCATTGGACCCAACGTCTCGTTTGCATAACAAAAGCGCACATGCCACCATTGCTGGGTGGACTGGCGCGAGTCCATGTTCACTTTCGACACCTACCCAACTTCGTATCCTTTTGCTGGGGAGCAAGATACGACCCATCAAGGATTCTCTTGCTACATCCCCAAAAGAACTTCGCTATTGATCACAAACCACCACGGGCGACCGCTCCTCAATTGAGAAAGTTCCGGTCTGCCCTAGCCATCGTCGCGGCCGGTTTCGTTCTGGCTGCCAGTATGCAGGCTATTCCCTTGGACGCCACGTCTACCAAGGCAAATGCGGCATCGACCTTTCTTTCCGACTCCATGGATCGAACGCTTTCTTCGGGTTGGGGAACACCCAATATGGGACCCAGCTACACGCTGAACGAGGCTTCGCGGTTCTCGATGGCTCGCGAAATCGGAGCCTTCAAGGTTCTTCCTGGCAAGAACTCCACCGCTACCGCGGCACTTGAGCAACGCGATGTTGCCGCTGGCGTCGATGTTTCATTCGATTCCCTGCCGACTTCCGGCTCGCTCTACGCCAACATTGCCTTGCGTCATTCGGGTGCTTCTCACTACGAGGGCTCGCTACGCTTAACCTCCGACGGCGCACTGCGCCTCGAAGTCTCCAAGCATATTTCCGGAACCAAGACCATCATCAAGTCTACGAAAATCGCGTCGAACGTCATTCCTGGCAAGACTTACCACTTGGACTTCGAAGTGGGTGGAAAAGGGCAAACCAGATTGAAGGCTCGGGCCTCTCAAGGTTCAGCGGGCAAGGATTGGCAAATTGAGCACACCGATTCAGGGTCGGCTCAGATCACAACCGCCGGCAATCTACGTATCGGCGGCTACCAGTCAGCATCGGCGAAGAAAGCCTCCGGAATCCACGTCGACAACCTGCGAGCAACACAGTCCAGCGACCAGCCGAAGGTAGGGTTACCACCGGTGGCAACACCCCCCGTTGCAAACGAACCAATCAAGCCCCCACCGGAGCAGCCACAGCAACCAGATTCGGAGACCAGGCTCCCCTCCAATGCATTGTACGTTGCGACCAGCGGCCGCAGCTCGGCATCCGGCACATCCAAGGCTCCGATGAAGTCGCTCTCTCAAGCGGTATCCAAGGCTTCCAATGGACAGACCATTGTCGTGCGTGGAGGCACATACCATGAATCGGTAACCATCCCAACGGGAAAGACTCTCCACCTGCGCAGCTATCCTGGAGAACATGTGTGGATGGATGGTTCATCGACGTTAAGCGGTTTCAGCGCTTCATCGGGTGGCTATGCAACCGCGTGGAAGCACGATTTCGATTCATCTCCTACATTCACACGAGGGGCCAAGGACAGCAAGGAGGAAGCATGGGGCTTCGTAAACTCCCAGCACCCGATGGCTGCTCATCCTGAGCAAGTTTGGGTCGACGAAAAGCGCCAGGTTCAGGTCAAGAAGCTCACTGCGCTGAAACCTGGCTCCTTCTACGTCGATGGGAAGGCCAACAAGCTCTATCTCGGTACGAACCCAAGCGGAAAGAATGTCGAGGCCACAACCCTGGTTAAGGCGCTTAGCATCCGCGGAGCTAAATCATCTATTGACGGCATCAATGTTCGTCGATTCGCACCCTCGGTGCCGGACATGGGTGCAATCACGGCCGAAAAGCCGGGCATCGTCCTGAAGAACATGACCGTGGAAGATTCCTCAACCACCGGCATCAATGTCAGCGCCGTAAACAACAAGATCTCAAATGTCACCATCCGCCGTTCCGGTATGCTCGGCGTCAATGCTGTCTATGCGGATGGTCTGCAGGTCAATCACCTGAATTCCAGTGACAACAACCTGGGGCGTTTCAATTCTTCCCCGGTGTCCGGCGGTCTGAAGATCACCCGATCCCGCGGTATAGACGTGAAAAACTCGCAGTTCCTGAACAACTACGGTCCGGGATTGTGGATCGACGAATCGGTCTATGACACCAAAGTCGTGAATAACGACATGATCAGGAACAAGACCCATGGATTATCGTTGGAAATCTCGGCCAAAGCCACCGTGGCCAATAACCGCATCATCGGCAACGGCGGCAACGGAATCAAGTTGAACAACACCAGCGACGTGGCGATCTGGAACAACACCATCAGCGGACCCAACCGCGCGATCAACATTGTTCAGGACAAGCGCCGCGGTGCCAACAATGGAGATGCGGGGCACGATCCGCGCCAGTCCTTCCCCGACGCCACCATGCCCTGGGTTATCAAGAACGTGACGGTAAAGAACAATGTTCTCTCCAATACCGGTGGGGGAAACGCCATCCTCGCTGTAGAGGACTTCTCCAAGAAGCTTACGGCCGAGGACATGAAGATCTCCCTGAACGCCAACGCGTACCACCGAACTTCAGCGAAAAGCCCGAAATGGTCGGTAGTCTGGTCCAAGGGTGCCGGCAACCCGTCGGTATATACCACCTTGGCAGCCTTCCAGAAGGCAAAACCGACTGAAGGCTCGTCCTTCGAAATCACTGCCACGTCGATAGTCGACGGGAATAACAACACCACAACGAGCGTGACCGGCAAGAATCGCAAGGCCACCGCCTTGCCTGCCAATATCGCGTCACTGACTGGTCTAGCTAGCGGCAGCAAGCTGTTGGGTGCCAGTAAGCGCTAATCCCAAAAATGATGTTTGAGTGGCGGCGACGCCAAGTCCTATCGGACTTCGGGTCGCCGCTTCTTGATGTCTGAGCTAAGTGCGAGTAGGCCAGACACCGAAATGACCATCGCGATCCCAGTCACACCCCACACTTCGGCTCGGTGGTTCCAAACTGAGTGAGAGCGTAAAAAACACCAAGAACGTCACGCCCGCGTCAATCAAACCATTTTCCATGGTGCTCCGAACGAGAACGAACGCCAACAACGGGATGAACAGCGACCGCAGCTTCTTGGACTTCAAGGCTGCAAATACACAAGAAAGAACCCAGAACAGCGCAATAGCCGCCCCAATCACCCCCGTCTGAGCGAGCAGTGATATCCACGAAGAATCGAAGACCTGCTCGTCCCAGTACTGCCCTTCCACTGCGATAGTCTTCATACTCAACCCCTCGCCGATCCAACGCTGCCAGCTGTCCATAGGAAGATTCAAGACGACCGACCAACTAATGGTGCGTGAATTCAACGTCAAGAACGATGCACTGTCTTCCCGAGTGACTATTGATTGAACTACGGGGGTAAAGAACACCACGAAGAAAAGCCCGGGAGCCAGCAACAGTGCGGCAGAAACCGTCTGGATGGGTAGACGCCGCATAAGTAATACCATCAAACCTGCAGCACAAGCAGCGCCGATTAGTGCGGTCCGAGATTCGGAGAGAAGCAGCCCGCCTGCGAGCACGATCAGAGCAATAATATGCCACCAGTGCACCCTGGCCCGCAGCGCTTCGTGCAAGAGGACCAACGCTGGTACACCAGTCAGCAATGCAATCTCGTTAGGGCTCAGTGGCGGAATTCCTCCTGCGAGGCGACCTTCTCCGCCAAGTGCTAAACCGGTCACGGCACTAAAAATTCCCACCAAAGCCAAGGCCGTGCATAGTCCCAAAAGGACCCGTTGGGCAGAATAACGGCTCATTAGGAGCATAGCCGTCAGTGCCATCATCATTACGCGAACAGCGATGACGGCCGATGCACTTAGATTTCCTTCCGCCAGCGCACCAACGACGCTCACCGCCAAGATGGCCAAGAGAGATCCGAGGGATTTTGCTCCTACGGGGTACTTGTTCTTGTAGACGAGACAGATTGTCAATGCCCAGCACATAGCTCCGGCCTGGAGCAGGGCTTTGATTATCACCACCGGGTCCAAGCCGCCGGTATAAAATGCCCCCTGCCGCCAGGCCACAACGCAGGAAACCGTCACAATCCATATTCCGTACATGTGGAGAGGGTGCGGCTCAAATCGTTGGCGACCGGAATCGACGAAGTCCCCAGCAGGAGCCCAGCGGGCAGTGATTGCTCCGCGCACGCTCACTCCTTCAGCGGTTGCACGAGTCGGTGCGGTTTGTGAAGAATAACCAACCCAGTGGCTCCCACTCTGACGGCAGAAAGATCATCGACAATTCTGCGCAAATGATGGAAAGTGGTACGACGTTCACGGCAAGTCAGCAGAACACAATCACAATGCATCGCTACGGCGGCACCATCGACGGGATCGGTTTCCATGGTTGTCAGAATAACCACCACGTCGTATCCGACTTCCAGCTCAGCGATCAACGGTTCTAACTTACGGAAAACGTCATATCGACGCAGACCAGTGTCAGACGCCCCGACTGGCAAATAGCCCATGGGGACGTGATTCATGTCTCGTACCGCCTCTTGAAGTGTTGCTTGACCGTCTAACACCTGGCTGAGCCCGGGACCAATGATCGCTTCCTGATCTAGCCCTTCCAAGTGCTTGTCACCTTCGATGACGACAGCCTTCTTTCCAATCGCCGCGAAGGTTCCGGCAAGTTCTGTCGGATCAATCGTGGTCTCCTTTTCGGACAACACGAGGATTCGTTGCGGGAGGTGCCCGTCGTTGGCCAGAAGCAAGTTGGAAACTAACTGCCGATACCCGTTTCCACGCTTCGCATTACGTCGCTTGTCGTTCTTTCCGTGCACAGTCCCTAGCACCCGCAGCTTGGTCTGGCGTTCGGCATCACGAGCTCTTAACACGCGCGGGTCGATCTTGTCCACCACGAGGGCAAGGATAAGCCCCCAAGAAAGACCGGCAATAAAACCCAAAGCCAGATTGACGGTTTTACGTGGGGAGATTGGGTCGATCGGTTCGATGGCGGGTACAGAGAGTTCCGCACTTACAAGTAGTTTCTTTGGTTCCGAGTTCTCCAACCCGCTGATCTGATCGGCCAGCAACGGTGCCGCGGTGTTGGCGATATCCGCTGCTTCCTTTGCCGTCGACGCCGATGCACTGACTACTACCAAAACGGTGTCGGCAGGATTCGAAGCTTTCAATGAACTCGTCAGCTCCTGAAAGCCAATATCTAGATCCAGTTTTTGGATCACCTCGTCTAGGATCTTCGGATCGCTAATGAGCCTTGGGTATGAACCGACACGCTGCATGGCGTACTGGCTGCGGGCATACGCAGTGTCTTGTGAGGATTGTACAGTTATAAAGAGCGTGGCTTCTGCTCGATATACCGGCGTCATGTTCAGAGTGATCCAGGCACTGGTTGCAACCCCGAGAATCGTCGCCACGATGATCCAGATCTTCCGGTCGCGCAGAAGATTGAGATACTCTCTCAAATCCATGGTTCTTATCCGAACTCCCTCGGATTTAGGTCCGCCCACGGCCGAACGCGTGGAGTAATCGGTGTTTGGCAACACTCGCGGATCACGATATTCCAGCCCTTTAGACATGACGGCTCACCTCGCGGAACCACTTGACTAGAGCAAGCGCCAGGAATCCAGAATTCGCGGCCAACAGCAGCGCGTAGAGCACGATAAAACCTTCGTGCCAAAACAGCAGCGCGAAGACCACACACATAAGGCCGTAGTCGGTGGGGAGTACCGCCAACGAGTACGCAGTTGACGACGAACCCTGTCCTTCCAGGAAGTGCTCGGATTTGCCCCGATTCAAACGTCGCAGCTGGTCGGTGAGAATCATGGCAAAGAACAGGACGGAGGCCACAACTTGGAAGGCAATCGGCAGTAGGTACATGCGTTCATCTAAATCGTAGAACCTATACCAACAGATCAGCACCGCCAAGTGGAGCACAGCAGTTTTGATTGCATCGACCACATGGTCAAGCCATTCGCCAGCGGCGGATCCTTTTCCTTGTAGTCGCGCCAACTGTCCGTCCGCTGAATCCAGTGCATAGCCCAGCGCCAGCAGCAACGCCGCAAGCATGCTCAACCACCACACTGGTTCGAACGACGCGATCAGGATGATGCCGGAGAAGGTAAACGCTGCACTGACCCCAGTTACCTTGTTCGGTGTCGTTCCTAGAACGAAGGCTATAGCAGCCATCCGCCGGCCTAGGGGTCTGTTCACGAACCGCGAGTACGCTGGCGCTCCTTTACTTGTTTTTTGACGACTTTGCAGCTCCAATACGGCCCATCCGTATCCCCCAGTATTTGTTAACATCCAATCCCCCCATGGAACCTCACTACACTTGTCTCTTTCTCAGACCACCGGGTCCAATCGAGATACTTCAGCCCGAATCGCCTGATGGAAGCGCTCCGGTGTGTAGTTTCTTTCGTAGCATCTGCGGCCTTGTGCCCCCATCGCCTGCAGTTCAGCTTTGGTCGTTGTCTTCATGAGTCTAGCCAATCCAGCAACATCTTTGGGGGTAAAAATCAAACCATTTTCTTTGTGGCTCACAACTTCGGCCGGACCGCCTGAATCAGAGACGATGGCAGCCTTACCATGGCGGAAAGCTTCTATGACGACCAAACCACATCCTTCAATCGTATCGGTGGGAAGGATCATACAGTCAACCGCATCGAACCAAGCTTCGGGCGATTCAACTTGGCCCACGATCTGAACACTGTTTGGATCCGATACGTGTCTTCTGACCAGATCCGGCACGTCGACACTGTCGTTGCCCTGGGGCGCGGAGCCGAGAATGAACAACTTTCCGGGATGCCCGGCCGTCTCCCACGCACGCAGCAGCGTCTCATGGCCCTTGTGCCCGTTCCAGCGGCTGGCAATCAGGTACAGCGGTTGTTCAAAACCCTCGATCAAAGCCGCTTCAGGGTTTGGACTCCCAGCCAGACGCGGGACTGCATTGTGCACAATACTCACGCTGTCCGAACGGAGCCCCGTGGAGGATGCAACCGTTTGAGAGATAGCCAATCGATGGTCGGCAAAGAAGGATAGTTTGCGAAGAATGAAGGCTTCCCGCGTCCCCCACGGCTCTTGGAGGTGCGCCGTCACGTGTGGAACGCCGGCCAGTCTGGCCAGCGGTGCAAAAAGCAGGCAGGCAGCGGTCATTAGGTATACGTGATCCGCGTGGGCTGCTCGCATTCTTCGCACCATCCCAGGAAACAGACCCGCAAAGCGGGTCAGTCCTTTCGGATTCATTAGGCTGCGGCGCAAGATCGGCATGTCTATGTGAATCACCGCGACCTGCCTACGTCTCAGTTCGTTGAACAACCGTTGTTCTCCGTCTTGGTGATCCACAGGAAGCCAGACTTCGAGATTCCAGTCGTCTTTGAGCGCCTCCGCAACTTCCAAAAGGATCCGATCACTTCCGTAGAGCTCGTCGGAGGAATGGATAATCAGCAGCTTTTTGCGTGTCTTGACCATTGGCTATGGGACCTCCGTGACCAGTAGTTCGCCAAATCCACCCATTATCGGGGCGTTCGTTGCTGATCCTGAAAGGTATACGGCCAGGCCAATGCGGCCCGACTGCTGGAGCGCAGCGGTACTGTCTCCGGCCGTCAATTGCCAAGTGGCGGGTTCGGCGCTTCCTGCTGGGTATACCTTCGCAGACAATTCGCTCGTGTCGGTACCGATCACCTGCAAACGGACCATAATGGGGTCGTCTGGACCGCCCTGGACCTGGCCTATAGTCGTTTCGGGCGTTAACCCGACGACGCTCCCGCCGACGATCCGTTCGAAGGTCGCAGCCACCGCACCGTTGGACAGGGTACGGACTTTCAGCCGGTAGCTACCAACATTCGGGATATCCCGAATGGCGACGTACTGGTACACCCCGCCTCCGGTAGTAGGTTTGTCCAGCTCCAGCTTGATACTGAGGTCGGCTTCACGAATCTCCACTGGCAGGTTCAACCTCGGGCCACTGCCAGAGGTGGCCATTCGGATCAGCCCTTGGCCATCGGAAACAGTGAAGTTTGCCGCGCTTCCCAAGGTGTTCCAGGTCCCGCCTTCGTCAGCGGCACCCCACGCATTGCTGACGCTACGGGCGAAGTCATCCCTGACCAGCACCTGAGGTAATGGTACCTCTGTGACTTGGACCGATTGTTCGAAGCTGGCACTGCCTCCGTCAATGTCGGTGACGGTCAATCGTACCTGGAAGTTGCCCGGTCCGGCATAGCTGTGATTCGCAGTCACCCCGCTGTCCTCGGTGCCGTCTCCGAAATCCCAGCTGTAGCTGGCGATCTCACCGTTGGCATCATTGGAAGCCGAAGCGTCCACCACGATATCCAGGGCATCAACGTCGACCGTGAAGGCGGCCACGGGCAGATCGTTGACAACGGTCAGCTGAACACTCGTGCTGCTTGAAAGAGAGTTGCCGTCCGTCACCGTCAAAGTCACCGTGTAGTCTCCGTCTGCGTCATAACGGTGCTCAGCTTGAGCACCGCTACCTGTTGCGTCATCTCCGAAATCCCATGCGTAGCTCGTGATCGGAGCGTCTCCGGCGGTGCTGGAACTAGCGTCCACGGCTAAGCTCCATCCGGACAGTTCAGTACTGACCCGCGGCGTCGGGCCATCCGCCTGACTAATCGAGACATTCTGGGTAACCGAATTGGTGTTGGTCCCAGCACTGACTGTCAAGGTGATCGAATAGGTTCCCGGCGCAGTATAGGTGTGGCTTGCGTTCATGCCCTCGCCAGTAGTCCCGTCCCCGAAGTCCCAGGCGTACCCGGTGATATCACCGCCAGCCTCAGGAGGTATCGATCCCGAAGCGTCAACGGTCACCTCCTCAGCTTGAACCGAGGCGGTGAAGGCTGCCGTGGGATCCAGCTCCGCAGGATCCTGTACCTGGATTTCCGCGCTCACTGAATGGTTCGCCCCGGCATCATCGGTTACGGTGAGCGTAACTTCGAAGCTACCGCTGGCGGCATAAGCATGAGTGGGCCTTACCCCGCTATCTTGAGTTTCGTCACCAAAGTCCCACTCGTAGGAAACGATCTCACCGTCGATGTCGCTCGACGCACCGGCATCGAAGCTAACCTGCAGCCCTGAAACAACGCTGCCAAAGGCTGCAACCGGAACCGTGTTTGCAATCTGGACGGTGACTTTGCCGGTAGCGGTATGCTCAGCGCCGTGTGCATCGGTTACGACCAAACTGATGGTGTATTCCCCGGCCCCCGCGTACACGTGGTTTGCGGTCACTCCATTGGCAGTGGTTCCGTCTCCGAATTCCCACGCGTATTCAAGATCCTCACCTTCAGGGTCACTTGAATCGCTTCCATCGACGCTTACGTTGAGCCCGTCGGTGGATATCTGCATGGCAGCTTGCGGCGCTGCATTGGCCACGGTGACCTGGGCTTGGGCCTCTCCCGTGTCTCCGTGGTCATCGGTAACCGTCAGAGTCACCGTAAACTCTCCATCCCGGGCGAAAACGTGCGTCGCCGTGTCGCCGCTGACAGTTGGTGTTCCGTCACCGAAGTCCCATTCGTAGGAAGCGATCTGCCCGTCGGCATCTGTGGATTCGGTGCCATCCACTTCAAGCAACAGACCGGTCTGAGAAGTGCTCATCGCCGCAGTAGGTGCTTCGTTCGTTGTCTGCACGGTGATTTGATTGGAGACCTGGCTGCTGGACCCTCGGTCGTCCGTAACCGTCAGAGTCACAGTGAAGGTACCAGCCTCGGCGTACAAGTGCGTTGTACCTTCGGTACTCGTGTCTTGTGAGGAACCGTCACCGAAGTCCCAAGAGTACTCGAGAATGCTCCCATCGGGATCTGTCGAAGCACTGGCGTCGAAGGCAACATCCAGCCCATCGCCGGCACTGGTGAATTCCGCGACCGGGTCTTGGTTGGCGCTACCCACGACCGAATAGTGGTCATTGACTTCGCTCTGGCTCAATGCCCTAGGGTAGACCGCCACTTCGTCGATTTCGCCGTCGAACCACGCTGAACTGGCCCCACCCCAAACCCTGTCTCCGCCAACGCGCCAGAATCCGGTGTACGGTTCGGCCGATGTTTGCGGGTTACTGGCCTGCAATGATCCGTCGACGTACAATTTCATGCCGTCAGCGGAGAGTGAAGCCACGACATGGTGCCAATCACCGTCGTTGTAGCTGGAATCGGTGTCCGCGATGTTCTCTACACCGGTGTATGTGCCGAAGACCAAAGTACCGTCATCGCGCATGAAAACATGTCGGTCATAGCTGGACGATTGGCCACTTGCTGCGTTTCCGAAACCAACAATCTTACCCCCACTTCCGGAGGTGGTTTTGAACCACGCTTCAGTTGAGAAGACACTGGGATTGTTTTGGGCCCCGTTGGCGACAACAACCGCGTCGGCATTTCCGAAACCAAAGGAGCGACCTTGGGTGATGGCTGGATCCTTGTCCAATGCCACCTGCCCGTGGATGGTCCCATCGTTCTTGGCGATGGTTTGATCCTTGGCTACTTGCCCGGATTCCTCGTCGAAACGCCAGTAGAACTGAGGCTGATCCTCGTAAACACTCATACCGTAGGCATCAGCTGGAGGCAACGGGATGTCAGCGGTCCTCCCCGAGGCTTGGAACAGTTCAAGGACCTTTTGGTCACCGAGCGGTTCATCGAAGATCGCGACCTCATCGAGCGTCCCATTGAAGGACGTGCTGCTCGGCTGATTTGGCCAGCCGTTCATGTTGTCTCCGCCGATACGCCAGACCCCTGAATAGTCCTGGCCGCTGGAGACATCGGCGCGCTCAGCGACCTTCAGCCCGTCAACGTAGAGATTCATGCCACCCGGACTAAGTGAGACAACTACTTGGTGCCATTCATTGTCGTTGTAGCTGTTCGATGAACTCACGGTCGCGGCGGATCCGATCCACGTGCCGAAGTGCAGCTTGCCTGAATTGTCCATCCATACGTGGCGGTCATAACTCGACGAATTACCAGTCCGGGCATTGCCGAATCCGATCAGCTTGCCTCCACTGGATGTGTCAGTCTTAAACCATGCCTGCAGTGCGAATGTATTTGGGCCGCTGATGGTTGTTCGGGATGCCAGGTTTTGACCATTGAAGCCGGATGCGTCGTCTCCCTCGATGGCTCCCGACACGGAACGATCAAGATTTGCTGAGGCATCGGCATCAACGAACCCAAGGTTGTCGAATACAACCCTGCCATCGGGCTCATTCAGGGGATAGTATATCTTCGCGCCGGCTTCTTGTAGCGCCTGCTTGAAGGGGCTAACCGGAGTATTGCTGACAGTAATCGGATCCGAGCGTGGACCGATGTAGTTATTGCCCCAGGGATCACTAACCCGGATGCGATAAGTGTGAGTGGAGCCCGCCGCGACAGTGGTGTCCCTGAAACCCAGCGACTGTGGTTTCCACCAGATCGAGGCGGCATCTTGCGAATCAAGTGCTGTGAGCGAATTATCGCGTAGCACTTCGTAAGTCAGCGTCTCATCGTCGTAGTCCCAAGTTGTGGGCCAGGCAATACGAGCAGTGTTGGACCCTTGCGATATCGCTGTCGGTTTGAGGTCAGGGGTGTACTCCGGACGTTGCTTGTTCGGAGATATCTCGCGTTTCGGGAACACTGCCAAGCCTTGTTGGTTGACATTGTTTATACGAGTGAATTCCCCGCCCATCACCAAATAGTCACCATTGTTGTCCATCGCCCAGCCGCCTTGGTATTGGCCGGTGTAGAAGCCGGTATTAACCGATGGGTACCAGTGCAGCAATGTCGGGATTGGCTGGTTTCGCACCAGGGAATTGTTCGATGGACTAGTCTGGTCGATACCGGTGGCAAACGTGGTCTCGGCGAGCGCACGCTTCCAAATCATCGGGTTTTCCTCTGGGAAGCCATTGACAGGAGAACAATCATGGGCATGTGGAGTGGAGTAGAGTACTTCGCCCATGACAGACACGGACGAGGTCGAACCGTAGCAGTTGTCCAGCCAGACTAGATCCCCGGTTTCGTAGTCCGCAGCCCAACGGCCATCGAACCAGTGCCAGCCCATGCCATTATTGGCCGCGTAAATCACTCCGTTTTCCAACTTCAAATCTACTACCCAGGCACGCTGTCCGTCCGAGATCCTTGCCGGTATCGGGGTTGAAGACCAAGTCACTTGGTCGCCGCTATCCTTGTCCACGGCCCCAACGCCGACTTTGGTTTCCCCGTTGATTCGCTGGAATCGACCACCGATGACTACCCGGTCGCTGTTATTAGTGGCAATAATCCCGTGGACGATGTCGTCGACGATTGGGTTCCAGCCCTGCAAGTCTGCCGTTGAGCGGTCGAATTTGGCTAGGTTGCGCCTGGTTTCACTACCGATCGAGTTGAAGGATCCTCCGATATAGACCGCTTCGTTCGTCACAGCAAGAGTTTCCACGTGCCCACCCACGCTCGTTGCGAATCCAGTCAACGCCCCGTTGCTGGCGTTGAAGGACGCGACCTTGCTGCGCGCTTGACCACCGACCCCAGTAAATTGCCCCGCAGTGTAGAAGGCGCTTTCATCCGGGCTAAATTCGATGTCGAGGACCGGGGCATTAAAGTTCGGGTTCCAGGGCAGAATCTGACCAGTGGCGATGTTGAATGACATGCCGTTGTTACGCACGACTTCTCCGGCACCGCCAGCAGCTACTCCGCTAGGCCTAGCGCGGGTGAAGGACCCGACCACGTAGGCAACATTTCCCTTAACACGCAAATCCCAAGCCACTCCGTTGATTTGTGGAGTGGGAATGCTGTCAGCGCTGACTGTCTGAGGAAGATCGGTAGGGATCTCATCGGCAGCCGCCGCAGGTACAAACAACAGGCCGGTCGCGATCATTGACAACGCAGCAATAGGACTTAACACGGTCTTCCAACCGAGCGTTCGACGATTGCTGTTTGGAGGATTGCTGGATTTCATGAGTGATCGTGTTCCTTTAGCGAGTTTGGGACGTTGGCCGTCCCCCTGCCGAGTTCCGTCGACCCCTCGACGGTATCCAGCGCGGATTCTTCTTGATTTAGCAAAGCGCCGACGACGAAGCGCCGAATCGCGTAGCCACCAGCCAGTGCACCTAGTGCAGCGGCCCATGGCACCCAGCGATAGTCACCGCTGATCAGCATCACCCCAACTACCAGGGCGAGAGAAACACTGCAGTCCAGAATCCGGACTACAAAGACGCCACGCGCACGGTCACGCACAGCCGCCAGCAACCCGTACGGTGTGGATAGAGCAACTGCCATGGAGTAGACCAGCCATCCGCTGACTGCCAAGGCCGAGGGCATCATTCCAGTTACGATTGGGCCACCCCAGGGAAGGAGCAGGAGACCGATGGCCATGCATCCGGCGGTGGCGAGCATCAGCCGCCGTACCGCCTTGTCGGTGGACCTCAACTGATCCGCGATCCCAGATTGCGTGCCACGGGCCATGTGGGCAAACAAGTATGAGCAAGTGCCAGCGACCAGCAACATGGCCGGTGCCGCGTAGATCCGTGCTGCCTCGAGAGAACCCGCCGCAGCAAGAGAAACCGCGCCGATCACGATGACGCGGGTCAGCGTCAAAAAGCCAGGGCGAAGCCCTTGCAAGGCCGCCCTCCAGAATCCGTATGAAGCGACCGGTTTCCAAGCGATTGATCCAGATACCGGAAGCCGTTCTGATATCGGGAGGATGAACCAACCCAAAAACATTCCGCAGGACTGGCCACAGATGATGGCGAAAAGGAACGATTCAATACTGGCGTTGCCGGCTAGAATGACAGCGGCAATCACACCGCAAGTCGCAACCATCACCACCAGGTCCATTACAATTATCCTGTAGAAGCCCAGCAGCGCCATGTGGTTGCGGCGCACTAAGTCTTCGCCCACAAAAGTGATGGCCGCCAGTGCGTAGAGCATGGCGCCACCTATGGTGAACTTGAAGCCGATCCAGGTCATTGCGAACCCAGCCAGACCGATAATCAAGGACAGAATAACAAACCAAGCGGCAAGGCCCGCTCGAATCGAAGGATTGTGCCTGTCCAGCACCATCAGCGAATCCCCGATGAATCCTGTGGTGATTCCGGCGGCCAGCACGAAGGCTCCGTAGAGGATCGAAAAAAGACCTAGTGCTTCGATGCCCAGTAGGCGCGCCGCCAACATGGATACGATTAGCGTAGTGGCGGACTGCGTGGCTTGAGCCACCGATGCTGATCCAACTCCAGCCAATCGGCCGAGGAGTTTCCGTTTCGCACTCATTGTGCTTCGATCTTTGCGGACAACACCATGGCTTCATGGCGAGAATCAAGGTCAACGTGCAAGGCAGCTTCCTTGGCACTGTCAGGAACGAGGAAGGCGTATGTCGTGCTCGTCGATTTTCCTGGCGCCAGTATCCCAGTGAAGTCGTAGGCTTCAACTTCACCGTAAAGCGGAAGGGCGACTTCCTCGTCCTTACCGGTCAAGACAGTGATTACTACATTGGACAGGTCTACCTCGGCATTGCTCTGATTGTTCACTTTGATGGCGAACGCAGCGTAACTAGCCCCGGTGAAAAACCCGGGTCCCTCGCTTTTCACAACGCCCTGTGAACTTACCTTTGCGGAAACAGTCAGTCCATCGTCGTAAGCACCTGCAGCGCGGTCCTTCGCCAGTTTGCTAGCGATCCGTCCATCGGCTGGCACACTCTGACCAGGACGCTCTATCTGCTCAACACCGTTCTTGCCCGCCTCGTAGGCTACTCCTCCATAGGAAGGGGATTCACTAGGCTCATAAGACGGGCCTTCAGTAGGTGCGACGCTTACCGCAGGCTGCTCGGCCGCGTCTTTCGGTGCTTTAGTGGCTACGGCTGGAGCCTCTGTGGTGTCTTTCTCCTGCATCTGCGCTTCGGAAGGCGATTCTGTCGGCATCGTCGGGGCGATCAGTAATTCGCTGTTCGAGGCTTGCTGTTCGCCGCTGAGCGTCGACTCTCCAGGCGTTCCTGACGGCTCGGAACAAGCAGTCAAGCCCAAAAGCGCTATCCCAAGAAGTGCGCACCATCGAGTTGTTGGCTTAGCCAATTTGCGGAGAAAGGAGCCGGCGACAGCTGGGGGGCTAGCCGTAGTAGTGCGCGACTGGCATGCCGCCGGCTCCGCTTGTAGCGCCCATATCATTCCCGATCCGGAGACTTTTCCAGATCGTTCCCGGGAATGGGCAAGTTTATGAGTGACCGTGCGGGCTTCATCGCTATGGCGCTCCGCCGTCGGAGTGCTCCTCCGCAGTTGACGCTGTGATGCTAACGACACGAGTGATCCCCCAGAATCTATTGTTGTCCCCAATCTGTACTCTAGAGGCACCTAGACAGTGCAAGCACGAGTAGCCAGTACCTAATGGTCTCGAGAACTACTCATGTTCCGACGTTTCTCTCCCGAGAATCCGGTATTTCGCTCACGAAAAACGTTGCAGTCTTTCTTTTCACGAATTCTCTTGACTGGTTACCCGAAGTCACCACGGGTGAATTCAAGTCTGTGCATTGGTGCCTATTCGCTCTGGTTGTAGGCGCTGCGGAAGAGCATGCCAAATATCGGAGGTGCAGGCTTTCACTCTGACTGGAACCACGTGCACTCAATACCTTCTCCCGATATTCACGTGGCGACGTTCCTGCACAGGTGCACCATTGCCTGTCAGGCTTACCAGCACAAGCGGCTGCTGAAGCGGTGGCTCCCGCACCCCTCTATCCAGTAGGCCATCAGGTGAAGGAATTCAGAAAGGGTCGTTCGCTCCAGCCCGTATCGCCGGATGGGGAGCTAAAGCCGGGGGTCAGGCAGTATCGGCCTGAGTAGATTCAGCCCGTCGACTCTCAAGTCATTGGTCGGCGAGACACCGCGGTAGAGGGTTTGGCGACTAAGGCCCCGCTCGGCGCACAGTACGCTGGCGATCGTCTTTCCTGCGCCGCGGTGTCCATGGCCAACGATGGTAAACGCGGAGATCGAAGCACGCTCGGGCTCCGCCGGGGCCGTTAGCATCCCGAGGCGTGCTTGCCCGACGCGGTGGTGGTGTCGACGGCATCACCACCGCCGGCCCGGACCTTGAACTGACTCCGCCGCCTCGTTAAGTGACATCGCTTGGCATTTGCCAGGCGCCGCAAATTCCGACCTAGTTTGCCAGGTTTACCTCGCGATGCAGGTGGGCGCCCTACAGCCCGCCTTCTTCCGACCCGGCGTTTAAACGATGAGCAAGGCATGGGGGTGCGCTATGAAGGTTCTCCACACCGCTGCGAGCTCATCGAAATGCTGGCCGTGGCAGTCTTCCACGGGCATCGAAAAGGCTCAGCTCTCGAGTACGAGGAGGCGGCTCGCATTTGCAAAAGCTGGCCGCGCATACGCCTTTTGTTCGTATTGCAGATGGCGCCGCCAGACAAGGCATCCGCAGTCCGATGAGTCCTTCCCCGAATCTTGGAAGCCCGATACCTTCGATTTCTGAAAATGACAAACATCACTACCTGGTTGGTCGTCATATGAATCCGGGGCTAGAGACCGCGCCCCGACGGGGGCCAACAAGGTCGCGAAGCGTGTCATGGAACCTAACGCACGGTCTGCCAAGAACACTCCTCAGCAGTCGCCCGGCGTGGATCATCCAAGTCACCTGGACCTCACCCAGCTTTGCCGTGGGGTGTCAGTGGCCCCTGCTACTGCCCCATGATCTCCGCGGCTTCCATCCAGTTCATTTCTAGTTCTTCCTTTTGGCTTTCAGCATCTTGCAAAGTCGCGTTGAACTTGGCGACGGCGTCGATTTCCATCTTTTCGGATGCCTCGGCGATCTGGATATGTAGCTTGGCAATCTTGGTTTCCAGCTTGCCCACCTGGCGCTCAACGCGGTTCAGCTCTTTCTTGGCCTCTCGCTTTTCCGCCGCGCTGGGGCCATCAGCCTGCGGCGTTCCTGCTGGGCCGGACTTGTCCGTGGGTGCACCGGTGTTCCCGCTCGGGTCCACCCCCGAGCGTAACTCCAGGTACTGGTCCACGCCGCCGGGCAGTCCACGGATCTTGCCGTCGCCCAGCAGGGCGATCTGGTGGTCGGTGACGCGTTCGAGCAGATAGCGGTCGTGCGACACCACCACCAGGGTTCCTGGCCATCCATCCAGCATGTCTTCGATGGCGGCGAGGGTATCGGTATCAAGGTCGTTTGTGGGCTCATCGAGCATCAGGACGTTGGGTTCGCCAATGAGCAGGCGCAGCAGCTGCAGCCGGCGGCGCTCACCACCGGAGAGTTCTTTCACCGGGGTCCACTGTTTGTCGGTGCCGAATCCAAGCTGCTCCGCCAGCTGCCCGGCGGAGACTTCCTTGCCGCCGACGTCGAAGGACATGCGCTCGGACTTGATGACCTCCAGAAGTCTCATCTCGGAGACTTCCTCGAGCTCGGTAACTTCCTGGGTGAGGATCGCGGTCTTCACCGTCTTGCCCCGCTTGATCACGCCGCTGGAGGGCTCTATATCGCCGTTGAGAAGGCGCAGCAGGGTGGATTTGCCCGAGCCGTTGACACCCACGATGCCCACGCGTTCTCCCGGGGCCAGCCGCAGGGTGATGTTGTTGAACAGTGGCTTGTCCGTGCCGAAGTCCAGGGATACATGCTCCAGGTCAAGGACGTCCTTGCCCTGGCGGGCGGTCGCCATCTTGTTCAGTTCCACGGTGTCGCGGGCTACAGGTACATCGGCAATCAGCGTGTTGGCTGCCTCGATGCGGAACTTGGGCTTGGCGGTACGGGCCGGAGCACCGCGACGCAGCCACGCAAGTTCCTTCTTCACCAGCTGCTGGCGCTTGTTTTCCACCACGGATGCCGTTTTGTCGCGCTCCGCGCGGGCGAGAACGTACGCGGCGTAGCCGCCCTCGAACGCGTCGACGGTCCCGTCGTGGATCTCCCAGGTGCTGGTACAAATCTCGTCCAGGAACCACCGGTCGTGGGTGACCACGAGCAGGCCGTTGGCGTTGGCGCGCCAGCGGTTCTTCAGGTGCTTGGCAAGCCATGCGACCCCTTCCACGTCCAGGTGGTTGGTGGGCTCATCGAGCATGATCACCTCATGGTCGCCGATCAGCAGCTTGGCCAGGGCGACGCGTCGCTTCTGGCCGCCGGAGAGCGATGAGACCTCTGCGTGCCAGTCGACCTCTCCGACCAATCCACCCATGACCTCGCGGACCAGCGGGTTGGCGGCCCACTCGTGGTCGGCTGCCTCGCCGACAATGGCTTCGCCGACGGTGAGTTGCCCGTCGAGCACGTCACTCTGGTCAAGGTAGGCCACCCGGACGTCTCCTCGCTTGGTCACCCGTCCCTCATCGGGGGTGATGCGCCCGGCCAGCAACCGCATGAGCGTCGATTTACCGTCGCCATTGCGTCCGACCATGCCGATGCGGTCTCCGTCCTCGAGTCCCAGGGAGAGCGAGTCAAGGACGGTACGGGTGCCGAAGGACATGGAAACGGTCTCGGCGCCGAGCAGGTGGGCCACGGTGGGTTGCTCCTTAGAGTTGAGGGGAAATGATGACGGCGGGCAGGATACTGGCGCCGGGGACCGGGCCATGGACGGGCAAGGTCGCCACGCCCGCCTCGTCGGAAAGCTGGGTGATGATTTGTGCGCTGTGGTCCTGGTTGCGTGCAAGTAGCGCCAGGGTGGGCCCGGATCCTGAGACCAGGGCATGCAGTGCCCCAGCTGCTTCGCCGAGGTCGCGCACCACCCCGAGTTCCGGAGCCAGCGCCAGTGCTGCCCGGGTCATGTCGTTGACCAGCAACGGTGCCAGTGTCTCCAGTTCACCGTCAAGCAGCGCCCCGATCATGGCCGGGTCGACTTCGGTGGGAGTGGAAACTTCCTCATTGGCGCGCAACCTATCGAGCATGCCATAGACCCGAGGAGTGGACAGCCCGTAGGAGGCGGGCACCAGCACCCAGTCGGTGCGGGTGCGCAGCAACAAGGGGGCAAGCTCGTCTCCGACACCCAGGCCCACGGCCGCGCCTCCGTGCATTGCAAAGGGAACGTCCGCCCCCAGGCGTGCGCCGAGGCGGGAGAGCTCCTCGCGGGTCAGCCCTGTGCCCCAGAGCGCGTTGCAGGCCACCAGAGTGGCGGCTGCATCTGCCGACCCCCCGCCCATTCCGCCGGCGATCGGCACCCGCTTGGTGATGCACAAATCGACACCCGCGTAGTGCCCGGTGTACTCGCGCAGCATGGTTGCGGCCTTGACCACCAGGTTTTCCGGTCCCAGAGGGAAAGACTCGGGATCAGACACCGCGGTGGAATCCGGGTGCAACGAAACATGGATTTCCTGATCGGTGCGTGCGGTGGCCGAGACGTCCTCGTAGAGCGAGACCGCCATGTACAGGCTGGCCACCGAGTGGTACCCGTCCGCCCGTGGCGGTCCGACCTTGAAATAGCAGTTGATTTTCCCCGGGGCGCGGGCAACAACGGATTGGGTCATGGTGTTCCGGGTTCCGTATCAACCTTGGCCTCGGCGATTGCGGCGAACTGCGCGATGTCGAGCTTCTCCCCGCGGGTCTGCGGGTCGATGCCTGCACCGCGCAGAGCCGCCTCGGCCAGTACAGGGGATCCGGCCCAACCTGCCAAGGCGGCTCGCAGCGTCTTGCGTCGCTGGGCGAACGCGGCGTCGATGACGGCGAAGACCTCTTGGCGAGTTGCGGTGGTTTCGGGCGGGTTGCCTCGTTCGAAGCGCACCAACCCGGAGTTGATCTTGGGGGCGGGCCAGAAAACGTTCATGCCGATGACCCCGGCCTTGCGCATGGACCCGTACCAGGCGCCCTTCACCGAAGGGACGCCATAGGTCTTGTTGCCCGGGCCCGCGACCATGCGGTCCGCAACTTCGTCCTGGACCATGACCAGGCCGTGCTGCAGCGAGGGAAAATGCTCGAGCAGGTGCAGCACTACGGGCACTGCGACGTTGTAGGGCAGGTTGGCCACCAGCGCGGTGGGCTGGTGCTCAAGCTCGGTGACCTTCAGCGCATCGGAAAGGAGCACCGTAAGGTTTGGCGCCTTCCCGGGGCGGAACTGGGCAACGGTCTGCGGCAGGCGGGCAGCGAGCTTCGGATCGATTTCCACGGCGACGACCCTTGCAGCGGCGTCGAGCAGGCCGAGGGTCAGTGAGCCGAGGCCCGGCCCGACCTCGAGCACTGTCTCGGCCGGATCCAGCTTGGCCGAGGCCACGATGCGCCGGATAGTGTTTCCGTCGATGACGAAGTTCTGCCCCAGGGTCTTGGTGGGGCGCACGTCAAGCTCACCGGCAAGGCGGCGAATTTCGGTGGCACCAAGCAGCGGTGGCGGAGTCGATTCTACGGAAGTCACGTTCCAATCTTAGTTCAGTGCCCGTGGCCCACGAACCGTAGGCCATCGCTGTGCTCATGGCGCGGAGCCAAGCGCCGGATAACGAAAGATGGGTCCCGCCGCGTTGGCGAAACCCACCGTTCATCGTGAAGTCATGTGCATCCGGGTATCTGGCCTGCTGGCCCGGAGCCCTCGGCCTAGCGCAGGCCGAGCTTCCGGGAGCACGCCGGCCAGTGGCCCCAGCCGCCGCCGCCGCGCAGCACCTCGGCCGTGGCAATCTGCTCGCCGGGTGTTGCCTGGTGAGGCAATGCGGCGTACTTGGTGCCGCCGGCACCGCGCCAACTGCTGGCGGAGAACTGCAGGCCGCCGTAGTAGCCGTTGCCCGAGTTGATCGACCAGTTGCCGCCGGATTCGCACTTGGCCAGTGCGGCCCAGGCGCCCGAAACGTTCGTCGGGGTCTTGGTGGTCTTGGACTTCGAGTCGGATTTCGACTTGGCCTTCGAGGTGTTCTCCGGTGCTGCCTTGGGCTTCGGTTTGGCCTTGGTACCCACGGAGACCTCGGCCTCGACTGCCTTGGTGGTGATCTTGTTGCTGGCCAGTTCCCGCTTGGTTTCCTTGCCGTCGCGCAGCGTCACGGTGTAGATGAGGGTGCGTTCCCCGTTCTTGCCCTTGGTCACGGTCTTCTTCTTGCCGACCAGTTCCTTGGAATCCTTGACGGTTTCGGTGCCATGGGCGACGACCTTGGTCTCGGTTTCGGTCTTGGTCTCGACACGGACGATCTTCAGCAACATGTCATCGGTGATTGCATCCGAGGCCTTGGCATTGAGTTCGTCGTCCTTGCCCACCGTGAGCTTGGCTTCCTTCAACACCGCGCCGACCGTATCCACGGTGGTGTCCAGCTTCTCCGTCTTGCCGTCAACCTTGATCGATACGTTCTTGGGAGTGGAAATATCGATCGGGGTGGACAGCGCAGCCAGCGTCAGGGCCGGCCCCTGCTCGATCTGTGCCTTGTCCGAAAGCTCCAACTGCTCCAGCACATCGGCAACGGTCATCCCGGTGGTGTGGACCACGCGGTCAACGCCGTCGATGCTCACGTTGACTTCCTTGTGTCGCTTGATGTCGATGGCTTCGCCATCGGCGATCTGCGTATCCAGTGCCGGGGTGATCTTGTCGCGGTCGCCCACGGGGATCGATGCGTCCTCCAGTGCTTCGGCCACGGTGGCCGCGCGGGTGGAGACGGACTGGTTTTGACCGTCAACGGCCACGGCAATTGTCTTACCGCCAGCGACGAACATCACCAGGCCGAGGATCAACGCGGTTAAAACGGCTGCTTGCGCGCCGACTTTTACCCAGCGACTCTTCAAGGCATTCTGCACAGGATTCCAAACTTAAGATTCAAAACCCGGGCACGGGGGAACAAGTGCGACACGGCTTTGGGCTGCAGATCCCGATTGGAACCAAGCCCAGCCCTCCGTGTGCCCATTGATTGGTGCGAGCACGATCCGATTCTTTTCATCTGTCGAAGGCGCAGTGCGCGGATTGAACCAGCGTCACAGGCAGAAGCGAATGCACCCGGGAACCTTCCCCGATCCCGGCTACTAGAAATCAACCGTAACCGAATCGTAATACGCCCGCAAGCGCTCCGTTCCTGGTGGGGTCACGAGCTTGGTTGGAAATCCCCGTAGACCCTGCGCGTGTTTGCGGCCAGCGTGCGGCAGTATTCCTCAAGATCCGCACCCATTGTTTGGGCCATGAACCGCACGGTCGCCGGGATCAGGTAGCTGGCATTGGGCCTGCCGCGATATGGGTGCGGGGTGAGGAACGGGGCATCGGTCTCAACAAGGACTAATTCGGGTCTGGCCACCTGCAATGCTTCGCGCAGGTCGAGCGAGTTCTTGAATGTCACGGTCCCGGAGAAGGAGATGTACCAGCCGTTTTCGTTGCAGATTTCCGCCAGCCGCGCATCGCCTGAGAAGCAGTGGAAGACCACCAGATCGGGGAGCTCTTCATCCTCAAGGACCCGAACGACATCGAGATGTGCGTCACGATCGTGGATTTGGAGGGCTTTGGCGTGCGTGCGGGCGATCCGGATGTGCTCACGGAAGGAGTGTTCCTGGGCTGGACGGCCCGGCTCCTTGGTGCGGTAATAGTCGAGTCCGGTTTCACCGATCGCACGCACCCGCTCTTCGGAAGCCAGCTGCTCAATCCGTTCGATCGCGGCCTCCAGGTCCCCTGATTCTGCCAGGCGCGCCGCATCGTTGGGATGGATTGCCACGGCGGCCAGCACGCGGGCATCTTCGTTGGCGGCGCGCACGGCGAATTCGGAGGATTCCACGTCGCACCCGACCTGGATGACCCCAGGAACGCCCACTGCGTTGGCCGCATCGAGAGCCTGCCCAACGCTGACGTGCACGGAGCCGTCTCGGAAATCCATGTGGGTGTGGTTATCCGGCACACCGAAGGGCAACGGCTCGGGTGCCGGAGGGTAGGAGAGGTTGCGCTTGCGCCCGGAGTCGTCTGTGCTGCTGCGACGCAACGCCTCCTCATCCTGCCTCTGGCGGGCCTGGGAGTAGGCCTGCGGCACACCCATTGTTTGTCCGACCCGCTGGTGCTCATTTGACGTTGGCATGGGTTCGGCGTCCTTTTCGGTAGTCCCTGCGGCCTGCAGGGCGGTCGTATTCGCCCATCCAGCGTACGTCCGCCAACTAACCGGCTCGCTGCGGCGTGACGCAGCACACGGCTATGGCGGTATCGTTGTCAGTGGGGTTTGCCCGGCTTCCCACCCTACTGAAGTGTTCCAGGAGGACATTGCATGTCGCTTTCCACCGAGTCCCCGATCCTGCCGGCCGACGAATTCGGCAGGGTCTGCGAACAAGTGCTCGACGGGATCGCCACGGTGATCGACGGCAAGGCAGAGGTGGCGCGCACCGCATTGATCGTCCTTCTGGCCCGAGGCCACCTCCTGCTCGAGGATGTACCGGGGGTCGGTAAGACCATGCTCGCCAAGACGCTGGCCAAGTCCGTTGACTGCACGGTGCACCGCATCCAGTTCACCCCCGACCTTTTGCCCTCGGATGTGACCGGGGTGTCGATCTTCAACCAGAACACCCACGAGTTCCAGTTCCGCCAGGGGCCCGTCTTCGCACACATCGTGATCGGCGACGAGATCAACAGGGCAAACGCCAAGACGCAGTCGGCATTGCTGGAGTGCATGGAAGAAGGCCAAGTCACCGTCGACGGAACCACGTACAAGCTCGAAAGCCCGTTCATGGTCATCGCCACGCAGAACCCCATCGAGCTCGAGGGTACCTTCCCGCTGCCTGAGGCACAGCGTGATCGGTTCATGGCAAAGATCTCCATGGGCTATCCGGATGCCGCCGCCGAGATGGCAATGCTCGAATCCCACCAGTCGACCTCGCCGCTCGATGACCTGCGCCCCGTCCTTGACCTAACCTCGCTTCACACCTTGATCAATACGGTGGCTGCCGTGTATGTCTCTGAACCGGTGAAGGAATACATCGTCGCGCTGGGACGGGCAACGCGCGAACACTCCGATATCCGATTGGGCGCCTCACCGCGTTCGCTGCTGCAGTTGTTGCGGGCAGCAAAGGCTGAGGCCGCACTGAACGCCCGGGATTACGTCCTGCCCGAGGACGTGCGCAACATCGCCACAAAGGTGTTGGGGCACCGGTTGATCCTGCACAGGCGCGCCGAGGCCGCGGGCCTCAACGCGGAGTCGGTTCTCGTCTCGGTCCTCAACGCTATCCCGGTGCGCGCCGGGGCCCGCGGCTAGGGCCGGCGGATCCCGCTGGCCAGGCACCGATCATGAGCACCCAGTCCGCCGAACCCACAGAGTTCCGCGAATCCCCCTCTCGCTCCCGACGGATAGCGACCGAGCAGCCGGTGACGCTGCGTGCCAAACTCCACCTGGGATTCCTGACGGCGCGTGGCTGGGGGCTCTTCGCCACCGGGACGATCGCACTGCTCGGGGCGTTTCTTCTGGGACGGCGCGAATTGCTTGCGGTATCCCTTTTCCTGTTGCTGGTTCCCCTCCTCGCCGCGTTCCTGCTGCGCTTTGGAAAGGCCGACCTTAAGGTCACCAGGACCTTCAACCCGCAGCAAGCGATCACCGATTCCGGGGTGCGCGTGCGCCTTCATATCATGCACGAGGGACGTGATGCCGGGATCATGCAACTGCGCGAGACGCTGCCGACGGATTTCGGGGCGGGACCCGGCTTTAGCTATCCCTCCCGCACCTCTGGCCATGGCCCAGCAGGCTCCGGGAGTTGGTATGAATACCGGTTGCGTCTGGCAACCCGCGGCATCTACTCCATCGGGCCAGTCCAGGCACAGGTCGCCGACGTCTTTGGTTTGTCAGCACGACCCGCCACCCTTGATGCGCCCAGTGCACTGCTTGCGCTGCCGCAGTGCAACGCACTGGAACCGACCGGCATACCCGGTGAACACGGATCCCACGGACAGGCTTCCTCCAACCGCCGGCTGACCCCGGACTCGTTCGAGGTGATGACCCGCGAATACCGGCCCGGGGACACGGTCCGGCGCATCCACTGGCCCGCCACCGCAAGAAGAGGAGCACTGATGGTGCGCCAGGAGGACTACCGGGCCACGCCACGGGCCGTGCTGATGCTCGATCGTTCTCGGGCCGCCTTCCTGAGCCAAGGGGTGGGCGCCGATCCCGTGGTTTCGATTCCCCAGTTCACCTCCCCGCCTAAGGACTCAAGCAAACGCTTCGAATGGGGGCTCCACGCAGCGTTGGACATCGGGGCGTTTCTTGCCGACACAGGGTTCGGCATCGATTTGATCGACCACCGCGGGGACTCCATCAACGAAGTCTCTGCCTCTGGCACCGAGGACCCCTACGAGCTCTTCGCCGGAACATATGCCTCCACACGCATGGCACAGTCCCTGGCTGCCTTGGGGCTTGAGGACGCCGCCCCCGTGCGCCGGGATCCGGCCAGCGCCACACTTGGTGCCGCGCTGAAGGAGAGGCTGCGTGAACGCGGCGACCGGCTGGTGCTGATCCTGGGCGAAACCACCCGGGCCCAAGCGGATTCGTGGCTCGAAGTCGTCGGTACGCGCAGCAGGGTCACGGTGCTCTGCGTGGTGTCCCGACACGACCAGGGCCATGGCGCCATCGCGCATCTTCGACAGGCGGGTTGGTCGGCCGTTGCCGTGACCCCGCATTCCTCGCTGGCGGAAGCCTGGGCGGAACTGGGGAAGCAAACATGAGCGCGCCAACCCTGTCAAAACCTCGAGACCCGGACCCGGAACAGGCACCCCCGGCACGCTCCGGAAAAACGCTGCCCTTAAAACCCGCAGGATTCGCCGTGTTGGCCACGTTGGTGGCGGTGCTGGGTTCCGTGGCCTCATTGCACGGGGTCATCAGCGGCTGGGATTGGATGTTCCAGGCGAGCGTCGTGGTCGCAGGCATCGTGCTGTCCACGAACGTGGTGCGGGTCTTTTCGGCACGCCGCTACCTGGCCACGATGGCCGGGGCAATCGTCGCGGTGCTGTTGCTGACCACCCTCTTCTTTTCCGCCACAGCCTGGCTAGGCGTGTTCCCCACGACCTCGACCTATGATGCCCTGCTACGCGTCTGGGCGCTGGCCAACGACCAAATGGGGTCACAGGTCCCACCGGTGCAGACCACCGGGGTGATCATCTTTTCCGTGTGTATCTGGGCAGCCGCAGTGGCACTGGCTGTCGATACCCTGGCCTTCGAGCTCCGTGCTGCTGCTTTGGCGGGACTTCCATTGGCCATGCTGCTGTCCATCGCCGCCCTGTTCAAGGCGCACGGCGCGGGACCCGCTACCCTCTCGATCACCGCGGTGGGCTACCTCTTGGTCCTTGCCGCATCCCGCCTGCAAGCCAATGGATCCCGTGGTCCCAAGCGCCGCGCCCTTGAACTAGGCGAGGCAGGCCGGGACCCGGGCACACCTCTGCCGGGCAAACGGCAAGCAAGCAGGGCACTGCTGCAGGGCACGGTGCTGGTTGCCGGGGCGCTGGCCGCGCTGCTGGTCCTCCCGGCTGCAATCCCGGGCTTCACCAAGGGCATGCTCCCCGAGGGCAAGCGCCCGGCCTGGGGCCAATTGGCCACCAACATCGACCCGATGATCGCGTTGGGCAACGACCTGCGCAGCCGATCCCGGGGAACCGTCCTGCGCTACTTCACCGATTCAAAGACCCCCACCTACCTTCGCACTTCTGTCATCGGGGGGCTTGCCTCCGCACGTTGGGAACCGGATCCGGAGATTTTCAGGTTCCCAGTCACCGAGAACCTAGCGACGCTATCGTTCCCGACCGTCGTTGAATCCAACCCGCAGGTGTTCACCCGGGTGGTCACCGACAAGTACCGCGGTGTGTGGATGCCCCTGCCGGAAAATTCGATCTGGCTGAACGGGCTCGATGATTCCTGGCGATGGAGTCCGGACACCGGAACATTGCGGGCAGCGGAGAATGCGACACCAACAGCCGAGGACTACACCGTCTTGAGCGTAAAGCCGGACATCACTTCCGCCACGCTCAAGGATCTCTCCGCACGTATCCCGAGCGGTTACTTCGCCCAAGTTGACGAGCAATACTTGGCACTGCCCGAAGACACTCCAGACTCGCTGCGCCAGGCCACCAAGGATGCGGTGTCCAAGGCCGGGAACGATCATTATGAGCAGGCTGTCGCGATCCAGGACTACCTGCGCTCCACGGTGTTCACATATTCGGAAAAGACTCCCGTCGAAGACGGCTATGACGGTAGCGGAATGCATGTCATTGACGCCTTCCTGGAGGAAAAGGCTGGTTACTGCGTGCACTTCGCCTCCACCATGGCGCTGATGGCCCGTGAGCTGGAGATCCCCAGCAGGCTGGTCACCGGGTATGCCCCCGGTACTCCCACGGGAGTGGAGATCACCGGGCAGGAAGGCGCCAAGCTGACGGAATTCACCGTCGGTTCGCGCAACGCCCATGCCTGGCCGGAACTATATTTCCCCTCCGTCGGCTGGGTAGGATTCGAACCAACCCCGGGACGCGGCGTCCCGCCGGTATATGCCCCCGCACTGCCCGCCCCCACCGCCACCGCGCTGGAGGATCCTCGGCTGGACAACCCACGTAACTCCTCGAAGGATTCCTCTCCTTCCGATACTTCTTCCAGCACCGCAGCCGCTGCGCCCGGTTCAGGGCCCGATGCAAACTCCCCGGCGCCCGGCCTGCTACGCATCCTGCTGGTTCTGCTGGTGGCCGGTGCCTTGCCCTGGACCTTCCGCCGCATCCAACGCGCCAACAGGCTCACACGCATGCGCCAATCGGCCGGCCCGGAATCCGGTGCCGCCGCGGCGTGGGCCGAACTCATCGCTCTGGGCATCGATAACTCTTGCCCCATGCGCCACAACGAATCAGCCGGCGACTACGCACGCCGTGTGTCCAGGACCCGGCCCCTGACCCGCGAGCCGTTGCTGGTACTAGCAGGGGCCTATGAACGGATGCGTTATTCCCCCGGCCGGCCACACGCCGACCCCGAGTCCTTGGCAGCTGCCCTGGATGAGGTCAAGAACCGCTTCACCGTAGGATTCGGTCCTGAGGAGCGTTTAGGGCGCGCACTATGGCCACGTTCGCTCTTTGCCCCGCGTCCGTTGAAGGCGGTCGGCTATGTCTCCAGCGATTAGACTCCCGTGGACTCCTTCGCCAAGTACTCGGACAAGGCCTCGAATTGGTCCCGCGGGGTGAATCCCGCACCCCGGATCTTCTCGAGGTCCAACGTGCTGTTGGCGGGGCGAGGAGCCATTCCGATACGGCCTTTTTGGTATTCGACGGAGCTTGTCGGTGTCACCCGGTTCGCGTCATGGCCCAGCAACGCGAACACTTTCCTGGCAACAAGTTCCCAGGAAACAGGTTCACCGTCGTTACTCAGGTTATAGGTGCCATATGGTGCCGGTGAATCAAGTAGGTGCAGGATTCCACGCGCCAAATCCGAGGCGAAACTCAGGCGCCCGTGCTGGTCGTTGATGACCGCTGGGTCCACCCCATCGCGGGCCAGCTGGGCCATGGTGGCTACGAAGTTCTTTCCGTCCCCCACCACCCAGCTGGTTCGCACAACATAGTGTTTGGTAACCTGCGACACCACTGCATCGCCGGCGGCCTTGGACTGTCCGTAGACCCCCAGCGGACACAAGGAATCCTCCTCTGTATAGACCTCCTGTTCACCATCGAAGACATAGTCGCTTGAGAGATGGACGAGTGTTAGGTCATGGGCGGTGCAGACCGCGGCCAGGTGCCCCAGTGCGGTAACGTTGGTTGCCCATGCTTCGCGTCGCCCCACAGCGGTTTCCGCCTCGTCCACAGAAGTGTATGCAGCGGCGTTGATGACTGTCTTGTACCCGGAAAAATCCACGGCGCCCAGTTGCGACTGATCAGTGATGTCCAGTTGCGACCGACTCACGAATTCGAAGGTTCCATCGGACGGTGCCGCGGCTACCAGCGCCCGACCCAGTTGGCCGTTGGCGCCGAGCACCAGGGTCTTGCGAGGTTGGACAGGTGTGACTTCCTCGAGTTGCGGGTGGGTTTTGTCCGCTTCGGAGACCGTCGCGAGCTCCAGCGCGATAGGCCAGGGGATTTTCACAGACGAATCAGCAAGATTCAGGAAGGTGTACCCTGATTTGGCTTTCTCTGACCAGTGCTCCGTGACCAGGTAGCTGTAACCGGTGTCGGGTTCCAGGGTCTGGAAGCCATTTCCGACTCCTCGCGGCACGAAAACGGCTTGCCCGGGACCCAACTTGGTGCTGAAACTTTTCCCGAAGCTCTCCCCCGCGCGCAGATCCACCCAGGCACCGAAGACCGCACCGCCGATGACGGCAACATATTTATCCCAGGGCTCGGCGTGGATGCCTCGCGTTGTACCGGGGGTGCTGTTGAACGAAACGTTGTTTTGCACGGGACGGAAATCGGGAAGCCCCGCAGCCACCATCTTGGTACGCTGCCAGTTTTCCTTGAACCAGCCGCGGGAATCCTCGTGCACGGGAAGTTGCACCAGCAGCAACCCTGGTATTCCGGTTTCCTGCACGCTCAGTGCACTCACTTCCCCGCCACGCCGTTTGCCGGCACGGCTGTTCGGGAGGTTTGCGCGACTTCCTGCATCAGGTAGCGTCCCTCTGTTCCGGATTTGGAGTCTTCCCACCACCAGGCGTTCTCGCGGTACCAGGAAATAGTCTCGGTCAGTCCGGCCTCCATGTCCCGGTGCTCGGGACGCCAGCCAAGTTCCTCGCGCAGGACGCTGGCGTCGATGGCATAGCGCAGGTCATGGCCCGCGCGGTCGGTGACGGTGTCGAAGGCGTCCGTGGCTTGGCCCATGAGGCCCAGGATCATTTCAAGGACCTCACGATTGTTCTTCTCACCATCCGCACCAATCAGGTAGGTCTTTCCCACGGTGCCCCTGCGCATGATTTCCCATACCGCCGAGGAATGGTCATCGACGTGGATCCAGTCGCGCACGTTGTGTCCGGTCCCGTAAAGCTTCGGCCGCGTCCCCTGCAAGATGTTGGTGATCTGTCGTGGAATGAACTTCTCCACGTGTTGGTAGGGACCGTAGTTGTTCGAGCAGTTGCTGATGGTGGCACGGACCCCGAACGAACGCACCCAGGCACGGACCAGAAGGTCCGAGGCTGCCTTGGTTGCCGAGTACGGGCTGGAAGGATTGTAGGGCGTGGTGTCGGTGAACCTGTTTGGGTCATCGAGTTCAAGGTCCCCGTAGACCTCGTCGGTGGAAATGTGGTGGAAGCGGACATCATGTCGGCGCACGGCTTCGAGCAGCGTGTAGGTTCCGACCACGTTGGTGTCCAGGAACGGTTTCGGATCGTGCAATGAATTATCGTTATGTGATTCTGCGGCGAAATGCACGACGGCATCAGTAGTGCCCACCAGCTCGTCAACCAGGGGCGCATCAACGACGTCCCCGATGACCACCTTCAGCCGCGATTCCGGGACGTCCCTCAATGACTCAAGGTTTCCCGCATAAGTCAGCGAGTCGAGAACAGTAATTTTCGTGTCGGAGTGCCGGATCAGGTAGTGCACAAAGTTTGCCCCAATGAATCCCGCACCCCCGGTTACCAGGATTCTTTCCATGGTCATAAGGCTATCGCCCCCTCCCCAAGCCTGACTAGGTATGTCTAGGATGGTGCCATGAAGGGGATCATACTTGCCGGGGGCACAGGATCGCGTTTGCATCCAATCACACGTGGGATTTCAAAACAGCTCGTACCTGTTTACGACAAACCCATGATCTATTACCCGCTCAGCACGCTGATGCTGGCGGGCATCACCGAGGTGCTGATCATCACCACTCCGGCGGACGCGCACCAGTTCCGCGGGTTGCTGGGTGACGGAACGCAGTTCGGAATCAGCATTGACTACGCCATCCAACCATCGCCGGACGGACTGGCCCAGGCATTCATCATTGGCCGGGAACATATTGGGGACGGTCCGGTGGCCTTGGTGCTGGGCGATAATATTTTCTACGGGCCCGGCTTTGGTTCGCAGCTTGCCGACTTCCACGCTGACGGAGGCGCTTCGATCTTTGGATACTGGGTCAAGGATCCGGGCGCCTACGGTGTCGTGGAGTTCGATGGAGAGGGCAAGGCGGTGTCTCTGGAGGAAAAGCCGGCGAAACCACGCAGCAACTACGCGGTGCCCGGTTTGTACTTCTATGACAACTCCGTGATCGAACGGGCTAGGGACCTACAGCCTTCAGCGCGTGGCGAACTGGAGATCACTGACATCAACCGCCAATACCTCGAAGAGGGGTCATTGCGGGTGAACGTGCTGGCCCGAGGCACGGCGTGGCTGGATACCGGAACCTTCGATTCACTCAACGACGCCTCGAACTTCATCCGGACCATCGAAGCTCGCCAGGGCCTGAAGATCGGCGTTCCCGAGGAAGTCGCCTGGCGCCGGGGCCTGATCGATGACGAAGCCATGGAGGCCTGCGCGGCGAAGCTGGGCAAGAGCGGCTACGGAGACTACTTGCGCACTTTGGTTGCCCAGAAGTTCGAGGATCCTTACCACTAAACCATGCGTGGGGACTCTATGCCCCAAGAGAACAGCGGCGCTTCCTTCCCCTCATCGGATCGAGGGGAAGGAAGCGCCGCTGTCTTGGTGCGGAAGTGGCCCTCTGGCCAGTTACCTAGAGTGCCGCGTATGGGTCGGCGATGCCGATGTACTGCGTGGTGGTGTACTCGGACAGGCCCTCTGCGCCGCCTTCGCGGCCCAGCCCGGACTGCTTCACTCCGCCGAATGGTGCTGCGGCGTTGGAGATGACACCGGCGTTGAAGCCGACCAGGCCGAACTCGATCTGCTCCGCCACGCGGAAGAGGCGGTTGTGGTCGCGGGTGTAGATGTAGGACGCCAAGCCGTATTCGCTGGCGTTGGCCAGCTCGATGGCGTGGGCCTCGTCGCGGAACGTGGTGACCGGGGCGACGGGCCCGAAGATTTCCTCGCCCAGGATCGCTGCGTCGTTGGCGACGTTGGCCAGCACCGTCGGTGCGTAGAAGTAACCGGGGCCCTCGATGGGGGCGCCGCCGGTCACTGCGGTGGCACCTGCCTCAATGGCCGCGGCCACCAATGCGTGGACATCGTCGCGCGCAACGGAATCAATTAGCGGACCGACGTTGGTTTCGGGGTCGGTGCCGCGTCCGGTCTTCAGCGCGCCCATTGCAGCGGCAAACTTGGTGGTGAATTCCTCGGCCACGGACTCGTGGACCAGGAAGCGGTTGGCCGCGGTGCAGGCTTCGCCCATGTTGCGCATCTTCGCAGCCATGGCACCCTCGACGGCCGCATCCAGATCGGCGTCCTCGAAGACCAGGAACGGTGCGTTGCCGCCCAGTTCCATGGAAGTGCGCAGGACCTTGTCCGCTGCGGCCTTCATGAGCATCTTGCCCACGGCGGTGGAACCGGTGAAGGAAACCTTGCGCAACCGGTCATCCTGCATCAACGGACCGGAGATCTTCGAGGCGCTGGCCGATGAGACGACGTTGAGCACGCCTGCCGGAAGGCCGGCCTCGAGCATGACGGCGGCGAAGAGCTGGGAAGTCAAGGGTGTGAGCTTCGCCGGCTTGAGCACCATGGTGCAACCTGCGGCGATCGCCGGGGCGACCTTGCGGGTGGCCATGGCCAGCGGGAAGTTCCACGGGGTGATCAGCAGGCACGGGCCAACGGGCTTGGTCTGCACCAGGATCTTGTTCTTGCCCTCGGGCGTGGTGAGGTAGCGGCCGTAGTCGCGCACCGTCTCCTCGGAGAACCATCGAAGGAACTCGGCGCCGTAGGTGACCTCGCCGCGGGCCTCGGGAAGGGGCTTGCCCATTTCCAGGCTCATCAGCAGCGCAAAGTCCTCGGCGCGGGCGGTGACCATCTCGAAGCCGCGGCGCAGGATCTCGGCGCGTTCGCGCGGGGCGGTCCGTGCCCAGGATCCCTGGACGGCGTCTGCCGCATCTAGAGCGGCCATCGCGTCCTCGGAGGTGGCGCTGGCCAAGGTTGCGAGTTTTTCTCCGGTGGCCGGGTCAAGTACGTCGAAGGTTCCTCCGTCGGAGGCATCTCGCCACTGGCCATTGATCAGCAGGCCGGTGGGGATGGAGGCAAGTAGTTCGGTTTCACGCGCGGGGGCAATACTCATGTCGGCGGTCTCCCTTGATCGCTAAAAATGGGGGGCTTAGGAGAACATTGTTCCCCTTCCCGTCCCACGCTAGTACCGCGAGGAAGGCCTGTAAATTTCAAACTGCACTATGACGGGCCACCGGTGTTGTGCAGGTAGCCCAAAGAACTCGAAGCGTTCGCGCTAGCCGCGTGCTTCAAGCACGGCCGCGTAGAGTTCGCGCTTGGAGACGCGTTCGGTCTCGGCCACCGCCGCCACGGCTTCCTTCAGCCGCAAACCTTCAGAGATAAGCCTCTGGACCTGCCCGACGTGGTCGGTGGCGCGGGCAGGTTCTCCTTCCGGGGCCCCGGCGACGACGACGGCGATTTCCCCGCGGACCTCGCCCTCGGCCCAGACCAACAGCTCATCGAGGCTGCCGCGGATCACTTCTTCGTACATCTTGGTCAGCTCCCTGGCGATGGCGCCTTGGCGTTCGGGGCCAAAGACGTCGCGCAGCGCGCGGACCATCGCGTCAAGGCGATGCGGCGCCTCAAAGAAGACCATGGTGCGCTGCTCGGTTGCCAGGTCCTCGAGGCGCTTGGTGCGCTCCCCGGCCTTGCGGGGCAGGAACCCCTCGAAGGTGAACCTGTCGGTGGGCAGCCCGGACAGTGCGAGCGCGGTGAGTACGGCCGAGGGCCCTGGGACGGCGCTCACGGTGACCCCGGCCGCCACCGCGGCCTCGACGAGCTTGAACCCGGGATCCGAGACAGCGGGCATTCCCGCGTCCGAGACCACCAGGATCGTGGCGCCGCCTGCGACCAGTTCCAGCAGTTCAGTGAGCCGGTGGGTTTCGTTGTGTTCGTGGTAGCTGATCAGCCTGCCCGGAACCCGAACGCCGAGCCCCTGTGCCAGGTGCAGGAATCGCCGGGTGTCCTCGGCTGCGACGACATCGGCGGACCGCATGAGTTCGATCAGGCGGGGGGACGCGTCGGACAGGTTGCCAATGGGGGTCGCCGCCAGGATGATCCGTCCCGGGGTATCTTGAAGTTCCACGCCCCAAGCCTACTGCCCGAGCGTGCTTCGGCGTCCCGGCGCCAAGCGCCGGTAGAGTATTGCTAGTGACTACCGCTACCACGCAGAGAACTCGCCGCTGGGTGATTGACCCGGACGGCGCCTTCGGAATCCAGGCCCTCAGGGACCGCTTGGTGGGCCCCTTGTATAACGCAGGCATGTGGGGCTGGATCGTTCCGCTGGCCGTGACCTTGGTGGGGGCCGTGCTGCGTTTCACCAATCTGCAACACCCGCACCTGTTGATCTTCGACGAGACCTACTACGTCAAGGACGCTTACACGATGATGGAGGCGGGCTACGAGCTGGAGTGGGGGGATAACCCCAACGAGGCGTTCGTTGCCGGGGACCCGGTGCCCAAGGACTCGGCGTCTTTCGTCGTCCACCCGCCCCTGGGCAAGTGGCTGATTGCCGCAGGGATGTGGCTGTTCGGCACGGACAACGGCCTGGGTTGGCGCTTCTCCGGCGCACTTTTCGGCACGTTGGCGGTGTTGCTGTGCGCCCTGGTCGCCCAGAAGCTGTTCTCCTCGGTGCTGCTAGGAGGCATCGCGGGCCTGCTGGCCGCGGTCGACGGACACCAGATCGTCATGTCGCGCACCGGGTTGCTGGATATTTTCTTGATGTTCTTCGTGCTGGCCGGCTTCTTCGCCTTGCTCCTTGACCGCTTCCACGGACGTGGAAAGCTGGCCCGCGCGCTGGCCACCAAGGACGGTTCCCGGCCTGCGGAGAGGTTGCTGGGGTACGGTCCGTGGCTGTGGTGGCGCCCGTGGCGCCTGGTCGCCGGGGTGATGTTCGGCTGCGCCGCGGGGGTCAAGTGGTCGGCACTGTCCTTCATCGCCGTCTTTTCCCTGATGACCGTGCTGTGGGATCTCTCGGCACGGCGACGAGCCGGCATCCGGCACTGGATCGTTGCAGGTCTTTTTCGCGACGGCATCCCGGCTTTCCTGTTGATCATTCCCACCACGTTCGCGGTGTACCTGGCAACCTGGACCGGGTGGCTGGTTTCTGCGGACGGGCGCTACCGCCAATGGGCCGCGGAAAACCCGTCGGCGACGTGGGACTGGATCCCGGGGGTCTTTCGGTCCCTGGGTGAATACCACCGGGCGGCGTATGCCTTCCACCAGGGCCTTGGTTCCTCGCACGGCTGGGAATCCTCGCCGTGGACGTGGCTCTTTGCCGGGCGCCCGGTCCTCTTCTTCTACGAATCACGTGGTGACGGCGAGTACGGATGCACCTCCCAGAATTGCGTCCAGGCCATCACCGATTTGCCGAACCCGATCATGTGGTGGGCGGCGACCTTGAGCTTGCTGTTGGTGCTGTTCTATTGGATCGGGGCCCGCGACTGGCGCGCCGGAGCCATCCTTTCGGCGTTGGCCGCCGGGTTCCTGCCGTGGTTCGCGTACCCGGATCGCACGATGTTCTTCTTCTACACCCTGCCCTTCGCCCCGTTCATGGTCCTTGCGCTGTGTTACGTCATGGGCAGGTTCCTGCCGCGTGACCGCCACACCCCGTGGCATCGGCGACAGGCGGTGTGGATCATCGGGATATTCCTGGCACTGGTGGTGCTCGTCTCGGCGTACTTCCTGCCGGTGTGGACCGGGGAAATGATCACCTACGACAGCTGGCGAAACCACATCTGGATGCCCAGCTGGGGATAGTCGCCTTACTACTGTTCAGTAACATACACTATGGTCAACACCACATGCCGACCAACGGGGGGCCTCCACACCATGCGCGAAGCTAGCACCACAGTGATCAAGGAACTGCCACAGGACTTCAATACCACCCAATTGCTCCTGGATCGGAAGGCCCGCGGCAAAGGTGCAGCGCTGTTCAGCGTCAAGCGCGGTGAATCGTGGATCGACGTAGGAACCGCTGATTTCCTATCCGACGTGCGGTCCTTGGCCAAGACGCTGTTGGAGCGCGGGATAGCACCGGGTGACACCGTCGGGGTCATGTCATCGACCCGTTACGAGTGGGCCATGGCCGAGCAGGCCATCTGGTTCGCCGGCGGCATCTCGGTGCCCATCTATGAGACCAGTTCACCGTTTCAGGTCGAGTGGATCCTGAAGGACTCCGGTACCCGGCATGTCTTCGCCGAGGACCCTCGTCGCGCCCGCATCGTCCGGCAGGCCGCCGAATCCCTCGGCGAAGAAGTCACCGTCTTTTCCTTCGAGGGGAATGAGGGCTCGGACCCTGCGGTGATCCCCGCCGCCGGGCTGAAAGAACTCGTCGAGGCCGGGGCGCGCAGCACGTTCACCGACGCCCAGGTCGAAACCGCCAGGGCCTCTGCCGGGCTGCACGACACAGCAACCCTGGTCTACACCTCGGGCACCACCGGGCGCCCCAAGGGATGCATGATGACCCATGCAAACTTCTCACTCATTGCCGTGAACATCGCTCCGCACATGGCACCGGTACTGGGCACCGAGGAGAGAACCCTGATGTTCCTGCCCTTGGCCCACGTCCTGGCCCGGGCGGTCCAGCAGATCTGCGTACACGCCGGGTCAACCATTGCCCATACCTCTTCAGCTTCCACGCTTGTGGCCGACCTGGCCGAGGTGAAGCCCGCGTTCCTGCTGGCAGTGCCCCGGATCTTCGAAAAGATCCGGACCACCGCCTCGAACACCGCAGAGGCGTCCGGGAAGGGCAAGCTCTTTGCCCAGGCCGAGGCCGTGGCCATCGAATACTCCCGGATCGCCGACGCCCGAGCCCGCGGGCTCAAGGCGCACCGCTCCCTGGTGTTGCTTGCCAAGCATGCCCTGTTCAACAAGGTGCTCTACCCCAAACTACGTTCGGTGCTCGGCGGCCGCGTCGGCTACGCCATCTGCGGTGCCAGTGCCTTGAACCCCGACCTCACGCATTTCTTCCGCGGCGCCGGAGTGGGTTTGCTCGAGGGTTACGGGCTGACCGAAACGACCGCCCCGGCAACCGTGAACATGGCAAAGAACGTGCGTGTTGGCACCGTGGGCGTCCCGATCCCCGGGACCATTGTGCGCATCGCAGAGGACGGGGAGATCCTCATCAAGGGAATCGGGGTCTTTGCCGGATACCACAACAACGAGGACGCCACCGCGGAGGCCTTCGACGAAGAGGGCTTCTTCAGGACCGGTGACACCGGGACGCTGGACGATTCGGGATTCCTGAAGATCACCGGCCGCAAGAAGGACATCTTGGTGACTGCCGGCGGCAAGAACGTGGCTCCCGGGCCTCTGGAGGAAACCATTCGTGCCTCACGCTTGGTCGACCAGGCGATCGTGGTGGGCGAGAACCGGCCGTTCATTGCTGCGCTGCTGACCCTGGACCCGGAGGAACTGGGACCGTGGTGCCGCGCCAATTCGCTCGGTGAGCTCTCCTTGGAACAGGCCGCGGTGCACCCGCAGGTGCTTGCAGAGGTCCAGCTTGCCGTTGACGCCGCCAACGCGACGGTGTCCAAGGCCGAAGGCATCCGCAAGTTCGTTCTCCTCGATGCGGAGCTCACCGAGGAATCAGGGCACCTGACACCGTCGCTGAAGTTCAAGCGCGCAAATGTCATCAAGGACTTCTCGGCGCGGATAGACGAGCTCTACCAGCGCTAGGACCCGCTGAGGGAAACAAGGATCCCCGGTGGGGGCCCGCTTCATGCGTGTTGCGGGGCCACCACCGGGGATCCGTCGTTCGCGGTGCTGCCATGGCGCCGCTGCGCTTAAAGCCCGAAGACCCGGCTGTCCTGGCGCAACCTAGATGTCTCGCGGCGCCGGGCCGTGGGCCAGGTGAAGATCAGGGTCAGCAAGGACGTGATGACCACGAGGGCACCGATGGCGATGGCCGCATCCACCCAGAACTGCGACGGATAGAGACGGATCAGGGTGTCCGAATAGTTGAACGTCCAGTTTCCCTGGGAGAAGAAGATCTCGTGGAACGTGGTGAAGAACTTCTCCCAGCCCAAGATCGCGGCGGTGGTCAGCCCGGCGAGCAGGATCAGCGTTGCGACCGATCCGGCGAAGAGCCCGCGGCGGATACCGCCCGAATACCGCTTGCCCAGGTAGGCCAACGAAAAGATGACGATGACACCCATGATCGCCCACGCAAGGTAGGTGAAGGACATGACGTTCTTGACGTCGGCCATGTGCTGGACCTCGGTGCCCAGGAACAACGGGTTCCCGGCAGGATCCCGCAGCTCCCCCAGATACCTGTTGTCCGCGATGTTGTTCAGGAAGTCCACGCCGTAAGACCCATAGGTCATCCTGTCGGCGGTACTGAACCCGAAGCCGTCGGCCGGGAACCCGGGACGCTGGTAGTCGAACCACAGGAAGATCGGGCTGGCAATCAGCCGGATGGCGGCGATCAGCAAGATCAAGGGATAGAAGACGGCCAGGAGTACCTGCAAGGTGCGCGCCAATGGCGGCTTCGCTTCCAGTGCGGCCTGGCGCGCTGCCCGGCGCTCACGAGCAGCCGGAGTCGGCTCGGGACCGGGGTTGTAGGCGCCGAACACCCGGCTGCGCGCCTCGGCGATGGCAGAGGCCGTTTGCGGCGGCGAACCGGCGCCGGGAGCCGCCGCGGCCGGACGCGGCAGTGCCTGGGTCTTCTCGACGTTCCCCGGGGCAGGGGCATTGGTCGCCGGGGAGATAGAGACGGTGTCGGCCCCGGGACGCGGCTCGAGAGGGATCATCGCAATGATGTCCTCGACTTCTTCGGGCTCCTGCGCCTTGGGCTTGGCCACGGGTTCACCGGCGGGCTTCACGGCGGGTGCGGCCGGGTTCCCGGCCTGCGCGGCACGCTTTGCAGCAGGTTTCACCGCGGGTGCGGCCGGGCTCCCGGCCTGTGCGGACTTGCTCGCCGGCGCTGCCTCGGAAGCGGGGACAGTCTTGGTCGCAGGAGCCGCCACGGGCTTGGCCTCGGCGGTCTTTTTCTCGGCGGCGGCCTTTGTGGCAGCCGCGGCCCTCTTGGCTTCGAGCGCCTGCTTTGCTTCTGCTTCTTTTTTCTCTTCCGCCGCGCGCGATGCCAGGATCGAGGCCTCGATCTTGGCTGCTGCGGCTTCTGCGGCAGCACTCAGCGAGCCGGAGCCGGGCTTTGGCCTTGCCTCGGCATCGGGTGTTGACGGGGGCCTTGCCGGTGCGGATGGCGGCGTATCCGGCTTGCCGGTCTGCGGTTCGTCCTGCTCAGCCATGCTTCTCCCTCAAAACTCTGACATGTGGTGCGCTTACGGTGCGAAGCGCAGCGGGCACCAAGCACCCGTTGCCAAACGCACCATGTCCAAGACTATCGATCGAACCGTTCCCTCGAGCCCCACCAGCCTGTTTGGGCCCCGCGTGTCGGCAGCGCGGAGGCACCGGCGAAAAGGAAAGCCAGGTGGCTGCCCCATGGCGGAGCAGCCACCGAAGGCTCCTGGCTCCAAGCACCCGACCCTAGTAGCGGTAGTTCTCCGCCTTGTACGGTCCAGCGACGTCCAGGCCCAGGTATCCGGCTTGCGCCGGCGACAGCTCGGTGAGCTCCACCCCCAGGGCGGACAGGTGCAGCCGGGCGACCTTCTCGTCCAGGATCTTGGGCAGCACGTAGACGGCCTTGGAGTATTCCCCGTTGCCGGCCTTGGTGTACAGCTCGATCTGGGCGATCACCTGGTTGGCAAAGGAGTTTGACATGACGAAGGAGGGGTGGCCCGTGGCATTGCCCAGGTTCAGCAGGCGGCCCTCGGAGAGCACGATGATGGAGCGTGCCGCCTCGGTGCCGGTCCCAAAGATCCATTCGTGGACCTGGGGCTTGATCTCGACCTTTTGGACGCCCGGGATCGCAGCCAGCCCGGCCATATCGATTTCGTTGTCGAAGTGCCCGACGTTACCCACGATGGCCTTGTTCTTCATCCCCTGCATGTGCGTAGCGGTGATGATGTCTTTGCCGCCGGTGGTGGTGACAAAGATGTCGCCGAGTTCCAGCACCGATTCCAGGGCCGCGACCTGATAGCCGTCCATGGCTGCCTGCAGCGCGCAGATCGGGTCTATCTCGGTGACGATGACCCTGGCACCTTGGCCGCGCATGGCCTCCGCCGCGCCCTTGCCGACATCCCCGTAGCCGCACACCACGACGACCTTGCCGCCGATCAACACGTCAGTTCCGCGCATGATGCCATCGGGCAACGAATGGCGGATCCCGTATTTGTTATCGAACTTGGACTTGGTCACCGAGTCGTTGACGTTGATGGCGGGGAAGAGAAGCGTCCCGGCGGCGGCCATCTGGTTCAGCCGCATCACCCCGGTGGTTGTTTCTTCGCTGACCCCCAGGATTTTCCCGGCTATGGCGGTGAATTTGCCCGGGTCCGCAGCCAATGAGGCGCGCAGGGTCCCAAGCACGATCCCTTGTTCGTGGCTTTCGGCGGTTTCGGCACCGGGAACCGTGCCCGTCGCCTCGTAGGCCGCGCCCAGGTGGACAAGCATGGTGGCGTCCCCACCGTCATCCAGGATCATGTTCGGGCCGAGTTCTGCATCCTCGGCGGCACCAGGCCAGGTGAGGATCTGCTCGGCTGTCCACCAGTATTCCTCCAGGGACTCGTTCTTCCAGGCGAAGACAGGGACCCCGGCCGGTTCCGCCTCGGTGCCGGTGCCCACCACGACTGCGGCGGCGGCCTCGTCCTGGGTGGAGAAGATATTGCACGAAGCCCAACGGACCTGTGCGCCCAGGGCCACCAGGGTTTCAATCAGCACGGCGGTCTGCACGGTCATGTGCAGCGAACCGGCGATGCGTGCCCCGGCCAAGGGCTTGGATGCGGAAAACTCCTCGCGAAGCGACATCAAGCCCGGCATCTCATGCTCCGCCAAGCGGATCTGGTGGCGTCCTGCCCCATGCAGGGCCAGGTCGGCAATTTTGTAATCGATACCCATGACGGACTCCCCCTAGCCCTTGCTCTTGGCGTCGAGCGACGTGGCCTCGTTGGCCAGCATGACGGGGATGCCCTCAACGATCGAATAGCCGTAGGTTTCTCCGTTGGGACCGGTACCTAGAGAGACCAGCTGCTGACCGCGCTGTTCAAGGACGGAACCGGTGATGGGGCAACGGAGCTGGGCAGTGAGCTGGGCTGAGAGATTCGACATGGACCCCAGTTTAGGGCTCCTGCTTCCCTTCGCGCAGCACTCGCAGGTGCCGCCGGGTCATCGTGCGTGAATCACCGGGCTCGATGGCCGTCGGTGCGCTGCGCGGCACCGGGGTTTCGATCGGCGGGGCAACCCTCTTTTCGGCTTCCGTTTCCCGCACGGCGTGGGCCAACGCGTACAAATCGTCGTGGCCCACCCGCTGTTGCTCGGGGCGCGCTAGGCGCAGGACCTCCCATCCCCGCGGAGCGGTCAGCCGCTCGGCATGGGGAGCACACAAATCGTAGCAATGCGGTTCGGCATAGGTCGCCAAGGGTCCCAGCACCGCCGTCGAGTCGGCATACACATAGGTCAGGGTGGCGACAGCCGGCTGGCGGCACGCCGAACGTGAACAAAGTCTGGATGATCCCACGATCACACAGACTACCGCAGCCAAACCCGCGGCAGGCGGCGCATCGCCGTGCGAACCACCGAACATCGAGGGCCACCGGTGGATTAGGCTAAAGGCATGTCCGGAAAACTGTCGATCGATTTGGATGGGCGCGATCCTGCCTCGCTGCACAGCGGGAGCACCCGGACTTTCGCCGAACGCAAGCGCAACCGGCACGGACGCGGCCGGCGCGGGGTGTTGATGCCGCCACCTCTGCCCGGCGCCAAGACCCGGGCCGAACGCTTCGAGGACCTGCTCATCGAATCCGCCGAGCGCCTAGCGGACCGCTGGGGCGCTCGAGTGAGCTCCATTGATTTCCGCATCATGATGGTCCCCAGCACCAAGGTGCTGCAGCAAGCGCAAAACGCCGGAAGCCGGGTGCCTTGGGCGACGAACCGTTCGGCAAGGCCGCAGCGCACCGAACGGATCACCCTTTACCGCAGGACCATCGAGCAGGCCTGCGTCCATTCAGCGGACCTGCTGCCCGAACTGATCCATATCTCGATCGTCGAGCAGCTGGCCGATATGTGGGCGATGGACCCGCAAGCCATCGATCCCGAGTATGGGATTTGGGGCCCGCTGCGCTGACTAGTCGCGCAACACGACCCGGACGCCCTCGCGGCCCAGCGGTGCATCGCTGAGGCCAAGCGCCCCGATACCATAGGCGCCGTCGGTGACCACCGCTGCCGCGTAGGCAGGGGCACCAGTGGCCGAGAGCACCAATGCGGCAGCCCCGTCACCGAAGTCGGCCTTTGAGAGCACCGCGGACTTGGAACCGGAGAGCTCGACGTCACGGGCCGCCGAGAGCTTGCCGTCCGAACCCAACGAGCGCACGCTCACGGTCGCGGAATCCTCGGGGGCGGTCAGCACCACGCTGGCGTTGCCCTCCGAAGGCAGTACCATCAGGTGTTCGCTGCCCAGCCTGCTGGCCGCACCTGCCCAGGCCTGGTCGATGGGCTTATCGGCCTTGGTGCCTCGGACCATTTTCGCGCTCGCGCTCACCGCCGAATCGGCCTCGATCACGAAGGTGTAGTTCCCGGCCGGAAGCCCGCCCAGCGGCATGCTTGCGGTGGCGTTGGAGGCCAGCACAATTTCCCCTCCCCCGGGGATTGGGACCTCGCCACCGGGACCCAGTGCCCTGACCTGCACCGTTGCTCCCTCGGAGGAGGTCGCGGCGAACACCAATTCGGCCGCGGCGTCCGCGTTGGCGCCGGGCTTGGCAAGGTCCGCTGCGAGTTTCGGATCCAGGATCGCCACACCGGGGATCACTTGGGTTTTTTCTGCGCTCGCTGTCGCCCCCAGGTAGTCGACGCCGCCGGGGACGAGCCCGCGCAACGTGCTTTGCTGGATTGTCGCGTTCACCCGCCCGCCGGAGGAAGTCACCTTGGCCGAGAGAACCTTTTCATCCGGTGCATACCCGGCCAGCACGATGGACTTCGATTCCCCCGGGGCCACGGCGAGCCCGAGGAGGTTCGCGGCCTCTACGGTGCCCTCGCCACCCCGCAGGTCGATGCGCACCTGTGCCACGGAAGCCGAGGGGTTCACCAGGTTCAGCACCGCGGTGGACCCGGGAGTGGTCATCGCGCCGGTCAGCCAGGTTTCCGCTGCCGGTGCCGGGCATCCGGCGATTGCCAGCCCGGCTAGGTCCCCATCTGTGGCCATGTAGGAGCGAACTGCCGCGACCTGGGACTTGACCCCTCCCAAGGGTTGGGCATGGGCGGTCAGGGCCTCGGCGTAGCCGCTGGCTGGGCTTACTGCGCCCTTACGCTCGGATGTGCCGTCCTCCCCGGCCCCCCGGCGTTCCTCTGCGTCCTTTGCGCTCAGTCGCGGTGCGATGGTCTTTTCCACGCTTCCGTCGGTCTTGAGCATTTCCGTGCCAGGGATCCGTCCCGCTGAATCGGAGAGCACGGCAGCACGTACCGAGGTCTTTGCGTCCTTGGAGGCCGGCTCGAACTCCGGGTCGACACCCGTTCCGGCACCGGTAAAGAGCTTCATGGTCGACGGGCAGGAAGCCAGCGAGTCCCCGGCCGGCAAAGAGGTCATCGCGACCTCGACGCCCGGGCCGGTGGCCGCCGGCGGAAACACGGAGCCGGCGGTGATGGCACCGGCTCCGAGGCACAGCACACCGATGGAGCCCAGCACACCGGCAATGCGGGTCCGGCTCTTTGGCCGTTGGCCTCGTGCCCCGAGGGCAGAGGCGGGAGTAGCCGCATCCTTCGAATCCGTCGCCACGGGGTTACCCTCAGCCGGTTTCGCCGCGTTGGGGGCCTCCGTGGAGGTATCCGCAGTCGTGGCTGCCACCTGTTCCGCAGCATATTCCGGGTCCGGGGCCGGGGTACCGACTACCGCCGGGGCTGCTTCCTTGGCCGGTTCGGCTTCGAGGGGCGTAGGTGCCCCGGGGGCAAGCCCGGCGGTTTCGCGGGCGGCAGCAGCCGCGCGTTCGGCTTCGCGTCGTGCCCTGCGGGAATCGTTTTTCACTTCTTCTCCTTGACAGCGGCACCACGGCGTCCGCGATCGAGCTCGTCAATGCTTTCAGCCTTGCCGCGGGTGCGGTACTCGTCCAGACGCCTGGCGGAAAAGCGTCTGCTGCGCGGGATCGGTATGACCAGCAGCAGCGCCAGCAACAGCACCACGCTCTGCGCGATGGCTACCGGGACCCGGTAAGGACTGTTGTAGCTCACTTCCAGCACCCCGCCGGCGGCACCGAGCTCGAAGCCCTGTGCCCACTGCGCGGCTTCGGCGCCCGTGACATTGGCATCGACGGACTTGGTGTCGTCGGCGGCAACGCTGAGAGGTGTCAGTGCATGCCCGTCCAAGGTTGCACTCCAGCCTGGATCGGCGCGCTCGGCCATCACCACAAGCCTGTCTGCGTCCCCGGCAGCGACTTCGGCTCCCGAGACGCGTGCCCGGTGCGAGGGCAACAGGCCAACGGTGCCCGAACCCGATGCGATGCGCACCCGGGACGTCGAATCGGTGGCATTGTCCACTCCGGGGATCTTGGCCTTGGGTTCAACCCGCCAGAGCCAGCCGGACTCGGTCTGTCCCACGGCGACCAGTCCTGGGACCGCGTCAAGGCGGGCTACCAGGGATGAGGCTGTCTGGCGCTGGTCCTGCAGCACCACGAACCCGGCGCCCAGTGCCGAAAGCTCCTCGCGCGGGTCAAGTGCGGAGTTCGACACCAAGGTGGCAACGGATTGCTCGATCAGGCGGTCGGCATTGTCGGACTCTCGCAGCTCAGGAGCGAACAAGTTACCCACTACCCGCTCGGCGGCAGTCGTTTGGGACAGCCCGTCGGCGCTGGTTCCGGCCCCGTTCATCAGTGCCGCGCTCACCGCGCCGTCACTGTTCTGGGCCAGCACCAAGGTGCGGTCCTCGTAGTCGCCCAGCCCGCGATCGGCGGCGGTGGCCGGAAGCGTACGTGGTGACACCGGCGCCAGGATACTCGTGGCCCCGAGGCTGGTTGTGGCTTTGGCCCCGGCGGCGGGCGGGTTCTGCGCCACGATCCAGTTGGCTCCGGCCACGATGACGGAAATCCCCAACAGTGCCGAGGCCCACGCCAGCGCCCCGGTTGCCACACGCGGTGTGCCGTCGCCGGGGAAAATCCGGGCGGCAGGCCGTTCGCCGCGCAACACCGAGATCCCCAGGCCCGCTGCAAAGAGCAACGCCAGGATAAAGAACGAGATGAAGGGTCCGTTGAACGCGCTGACGAAGACATCCCCGGCCACCGCCGAGGGAACCAGCGTCGAAAAGTATCCTGCGGCGAGCATCAGCATGCCCATCAGCCACAATGAACGGGCCAACGGCGCCGAGGCATTGCGTCCGCCGGCAAAGAGGCCAAAGACGGCGAATGCCAACAGCGGGGCTCCCACCAACAGCACTAGGACCAGTGCCCACGGACCTTCGGGCAGCAGCCCGAGACCGGCCGGGATGCCCAGTGGCTCGAAAGACGTGGGAAAACCCAGCGCCTGTGCCCAGAGCGGTGCTGCGTCGAAGGGCAGCGCGAGGCCCGGGTCGGTGAGCAGCACGCGCGGGTTCTTCAGCGCGCCAACCACCAGTGGAAGGTGGAAGACAAGCATCGGCAGGGGCACCCACCACAGGGTCTTTGCCCGTGAGCCCAAGGTGATGGCCCCCAATACGATCAGCACGAGCAGTGCGAGCCCTGCGGCCGGGGATCCGGCGGAGACAGGAAGAAGCAGCAGCGCTGCCGCGGCGGCGGCGGTCCAGGAGGCAATGCCACCGGCACCGGGGCGCGAAGCGACGCGTTCGGTGGTGCCAGGACGTGACTTGAAGTCGACCCCGGCACCCACCGAACGCAGCAGGGACAGCAGCAGCAAGGGTGCCAGCACGTGCACCAGCACGCTGCCTGCACGACCGGAGCCCAGGGAAACCTGCATGACCGGGGCAAGGCCCCAGAGCAGGGCGCCGAGCATGCGGGCGGCACGCGAGCGGGTGACCGCACCCAGCCCGAGCCAGGCGCTCAGCGCGGCCAGCGGCATCGCCAGCATGGTCAGCACCACGGCGGCAGCATTGGCGTTTCCGCCCCCGAGAAGGGCAAGCAGCCAGTAGAAGTAGTCGATGGGATCCCCGCCGGCGGGGCTTCCCGCCCCGAGGTTCGCCCACCACGAGGTCGCATTGGTGAAGATCTCGCCGGCCTGGGTGGACAGCGGCAGCATGGCGCCGCCGGCAAGGGCCTTGGCGCCAAAGAGCGCGCGCAGGCCCGCCAAGGAAACACCAAGTGCCACCAGGGCGGCAATCACCGTGCTGACAAAGGCGGAAGTGCGGTTAGGTGCGGCAAGGGCCGCGAAGTCGTTGCGGGCATCGCCGCTGGGGTCTTGGGAAGCGGTGGCTCCGGTGCCGTCGCCGTAGACCGTCTCCCCGTCCAACGAATCGAGCATGTGCTTTCGGTGCTCAAGGACCAGTGATTGGTCGGTAAGCAACCGGGATATCGATTTGCGCGGAACCTTGCGGGTCGTCGCGGCTGCGGCACGCGAGCGGGAGAGTTTCAGGGGTGTGCCCACGGCACGGAAGGTGGCCCCGAGTTGGCCAAAGGCGTAGGCCGGGTCCTTGGCCAGCACGGAGAACAAGAAGCGGTAGAAGCCTCCCAGCACGGCGCCGACGACCAGGAACGGGAGGGCCCAGGCCGGTGCGTGCTTCAGCCTCATGAAGACCTCGGCGCGGCGGGTTTCGGCCGGTCCGGCCAGTGCCCGGACCACGGCTGCTTTGTGGTGGATCTTGGCCGCGGGAACGATGACCACGCGGTTGCCCATGTGTCGGTTTCGCCAGCAAAGGTCCATGTCATCGCCCAGGCCTGGAAGTGCCGGGTCGAAGCCGTCCAGGGCTTCGAAGACATCACGGCGGATCAGCATTCCGGCGCTTGTCACCGCGAAGGAGTCGGTGCGAGCGTCGTATTGGCCCTGGTCGACCTCGTCGATTTCGATCAATGTCAGTCGTTCGGCGTACTTGTTCACGCCCAGTCCCACATCCAGCAGGCGGCGCGGGGAATCCAGGTCAAGTTGCTTGCACCCGGCGATGGTCACCGATTCGGTGGCTTCGACAACGGTGAGCAGCTTCTCCAGTGCATTGTGTTCGGGTACCGAGTCGTCGTGGATCAGCCAAAGCCACTCGGTGCGTCCGGTCCGCGGCTGGCCCAGCGACTGCACCGCGGCCATCACCGAGTGCCCAAAGCTGTGCTCGGGCACCTGAAGGATCGTGGCGTCGGAGGGCAGGTGCTGGCGCAGCAGCTCCTGCGAGCCGTCGGTGGAGGACGCGTCGACACCGACAAAACGGTCGATCAGGCGTGTCTGGTTGCGCAGCGCTGCCAAGGTGCGGGGCAAAAAAGCTCCGCCATTGTGGGCAGCCACAATGGCGGTGACGTGGATCGGAGAGAGAATTAGACTGCCCGCTTCCGCAAACGACGACGTTCGCGTTCCGATAGGCCGCCCCAGATTCCAAAGCGCTCATCGTTGGTCAAGGCGTATTCCAGGCACTCGGAGCGCACGTTGCATCCACCGCACACCCGCTTGGCGTCCCGGGTCGACCCGCCCTTTTCGGGGAAGAAAGCCTCGGGGTCGGTCTGGGCACACAGTGCCTCGGACTGCCATCCCAGTTCGCCCTCCTCGTCTTCGGCTCCCAATCCGATCCAGATTGCCTGGGCAGGGTTCTTGCTGTCCATCGCAGCATCGAGGCTTGGCGCCCACGACGGGGTCGGCTCGACAAGCTCGCTGGCAGCCTCGTGGGCCAGCAGGAAGGCAGTGGTCTCCTCGGCCTGGGTCAAGGTCCTTGCACCGTTTTGCTCCGGCATCGGACCGGGCTCCGCCGGGTCCACGAACCAGTCCGCAGGTACTGACCTGGACCTGTCGTAGTTTGGTGCAACGGCCGTCGTTGCGACTTCATTGAAGCTTCGATCCACGTTCCCCATGGTTTACCAACCTTCCGCCGTTACGAACTAGATAACAAAAAAAGACCGTAGGATGAGCGGTAGCGACGGCCCCCGAACAGGGGCCGCCGAGAGATAAATCCACTCTCCCAGACGGTGCACTATCTAATTACACTGGTGTAACTCCGGTCGCGTCAAGTTCGATCGATGATTTTAGCTACACAAGTGCCCGTTTTTCGTCCACGACACGCCCGAGGCTTCCCCGGGACAGCGCAGGAATACGCAGGTCTGCCGATTCCGGGGGAATTCACAGGCTTGACAAGGAGCTTCACATGCCCATTGATACCAACTCGTTATCCCCCGTCGAATCGCTCTTGGCACCGATGCGTCATTCAACCCACCCGTACCTCACCTGGTATTCGAGAAGCGGGGAACGAGTCGAGCTCAGCGGACGGGTCTTTGACAACTGGGTAGCCAAAAGCGCGAACCTCCTGCACGAGGAATTCGATTTGGCCCCGGACAGCATTGTGGCCACCGATATGAGCGGCCATTGGAAGTCCGTGGCGTTGGCACTGGCCTGCTGGCACCTTGGGGCCGAGCTCCGTTGCGTGGCCCCTGGAACCAACCCGGGGGACATCGACGTCTTCATTACCGCCGATCCCCGCACATTGGCGGTCAACGGCTCCGTGGAGGTCATGGCCGTCCCCTTGCCCGCATTGGCCATGGCTTTTGCCGGTCAGCTTCCAGTCGGTGCCACGGACTACGCCTCGGAGGTCCGCTCCTACGCCGATTCTTTCTCCGCCTCGCCCATTGACACTTCCGCCGTTGCTTTGGTCTCCGATGCCGGCACGTTGTCCTACACCCAGCTCTTTGCCCAAACCACGGACGGCCAGGCTTCCGGTGTCGCCCTGCTGAGCTCCTCATGGCCCTTGGAGCAGCTGCTCCCGGCGATGCTGGGACAGTGGATCGACGGGAATCCCGTGGTGCTCGTGGAGGACGGCGTGGCGATCACCGAATCTCTGCTCAGCGGGGAGCGCGTCGTCACACGCCTGGACCAAGACTCCTAGACCGTTCTGACCCGGAGGCGCAGCACCCGGCAACGCGCTACATGTCGAAAGTGCCCCCGCGCCTGCGCCTGCTGTGGCCATGAACCTGTTTTTGTGCACGACCGCGCAGGACCATTTTCGGGTTAACGCACATTGGCACCGACCAAGGCCGGTGCCAATGTCTATCCCGGGCGTGCCGGTAAGCCCTAAACGCTGCTAGGTGATTGGGGCGCCGGGCAAGGGTGCTCGGAAACGGCTTCGGCCGGGGACGGCTCGGCTCCGACCGTGAGCAGCTCGCGGTCGTGGGCGAATTCCTCTTCTTCGTCCATCTCGGCACCGAAGACCCAGAAGCGATAAGCGAAGAAACGGAAGATCGTGCCCAGCACCAGACCGACTACCGAGCCGGCAACGAACAAGCTCGTGGTGTCGGTGAGACCGATCCAGTATTTGGTGACGAAAACGCACGCCGCAGCGATTCCCAACCCGATGGCGTTCATGATGAGGAACATCACCAGCTCGCGCACGACGTTGGCCTGACGGCGATGGCGGAAGGTCCAGAAGCGGTTGGCCACCCAGGAGAACATCGTGGCCACAATGCCGGCCACGACCTTGGCCTTGACCTCCGAGTCATGCATGGGACCTTGGAGCATCCAGAGGTAGATGCCAGAGTCAATGATGAAAGCGACGCCCCCGACCACACCAAATTTGGCAACTTCCCGCCACATCATGGACACAAGGCCCATGAGTTTGCTCCAGATCTTCGTCAGCATGATCCTCCATGGTTCGTGTCAATGCATTTCGCTGCCAGATGGCTGGTTTCCGATGGCCGCAACGCAGTTGAACCGCGACTTCTTGAGACGGTCAACCAGCCTATTCTACTGTTATTCGCTGAAAGTTCACTGCCAAAGGTGTCCAAACTCGCTTGGGGCACCACTTGTGGGCACGTGGGTTGGGTAGGCTAGGGAAGTGACGTTTCCAGTGATTGGCGTTGTTGGCGGAGGCCAACTCGCACGAATGATGGCCCCCGAGGCTCTGAACCTCGGCTTCGAACTACGCATCCTGGCTGAGGGCCCGGATGTCTCAGCTGCGCGCTGTGTTGCCGACGCACCGGTAGGTGATTACAAGGATTTGGCAACGTTGCGGGAGTTTGCGCGCGGACTCGACGTAATGACTTTCGACCACGAGCACGTACCCAACGAGCACCTGCAGACCCTGATTGCCGAAGGCGTGAACGTCCAGCCCCGGCCGGCTGCGCTGATCCATGCCCAGGACAAACTGGTCATGCGTGCCGCGATTGCCGAGCTCGGTCTGCCCAACCCTGCCTGGGCCGCCGTGGAAACCGTTGATGAACTGGTTGCCTTCGGGGACCGGATCGGCTGGCCGATCGTGCTCAAGACCCCGCGCGGCGGCTACGACGGCAAGGGCGTGCGCATGCTCGATGACGCGAGGCAAGCCCGCGCCGCCTCCGACTGGTTCGGCAACGGCGCACTGCTGGCCGAGGACAAGGTCGACTTCTCCCGCGAGCTCTCCGCTTTGGTGGCCCGTACCCCCTCCGGTGAGGCACAGGGCTGGGATGTGGTGCACACCATCCAGGTCAATGGTGTCTGCGACGAGGTCATTGCCCCGGCCAAGGATCTTCCCGAGGAAGTCTCACGTGCGGCCGCGGCGGCGTCCCTGAAGATCGCCGAAGCCTTCGGCGTCACCGGTGTGATGGCTGCCGAGCTCTTTGAGACCCCCGGCGAAGGTGCCGGGTTCGTGATCAACGAGCTGGCCATGCGCCCGCACAACACCGGGCACTGGACCATGAACGGTTCAATCACCAGCCAGTTCGAGCAACACCTGCGCGCGGTCCTTGACCTGCCGCTGGGATCCACCGATGCGCTGGCCGAAACGACCGTGATGAAGAACTACCTCGGGGGCGCCAACCAGGAACTGTTCACCGCGTTCCTGGCAGCACTTGCCGCCGAACCACGGGTCAAGGTCCACGCCTACGGCAAGTCCGTGCGCCCGGGACGCAAGATCGGGCACGTCAATGTCGTTTCCGAACCAGGCGAATCGGTCGATTCGCTGCGTGCGCGGGCCAACACCGTTGCCTCGCTGATCCGCGACGGCGTACCCGCCACCAATTCCGCCACCGCTGAAGGACAAGCATCATGAACACCACGGCCCCGATGGTTTCCTTGGTCATGGGCTCGGACTCGGACTGGCCGGTGATGAAGCTGGCCGCCGAGGCCCTGCACGAATTCGGCATCCTGTTTGAAGCCGACGTCGTTTCGGCCCACCGCATGCCCGAGGACATGATCGCCTACGGCAAGGCTGCGCACACCCGCGGCATCCGGGTCATCATTGCCGGTGCCGGAGGTGCCGCGCACCTTCCGGGCATGCTCGCCTCTGTCACCCCGTTGCCCGTGATCGGTGTGCCTGTGCCGTTGAAGACACTGGACGGCATGGACTCGCTGCTCTCGATCGTGCAGATGCCCGCCGGTGTCCCTGTGGCCACCGTGTCCATCGGCGGGGCACGCAACGCCGGCCTGCTGGCCGTGCGGATGCTCGCCATCGGTGCCGACGACCTCGCCGCAGGGCTGCAGGAAAAGCTCATCACCTTCGCCGAATCGTTGCGTCAGGTGGCCTCCGAGAAGGGCGCCGTCTTGCGCGCCGCCGTGGCAAACGAAGCCCCCGGCACGTAAGGACCCCCATGTCATCAACCCGCCGTAACTCCCGTTCTTCGGACCTGCTTCCGGATCCCGTCTCGTCTCCGGCACCGGTGCGCACCAAGCGCGCACTCTTCCTGCTGCTGCTGACAACGATCTTCCCCGGCAGCGCACAATGGGTTTCGGGGAAACGCGCACTGGGCGGGTTCGTTATGCGCATCACCATGGCGTGCTGGGTGTTGCTGCTGGCGGTGCTGGCCCTGGCGCTTTTCAAGCGCGATTGGCTCTTGGGTCTGCTGGCCCGGACCTCCGTTCAGTTCGCCGTCTCGGTGCTGCTCGTGGCGCTTGCCGTGGGCTGGCTGTTGATGTTCCTGAACACCCTGGCCATCATCAAGCCCCGGTACCTGGCACCCGGTGCACGCATCGGGCTTATAGCCACGCTGCTGGTGCTTGCCCTGGGCATCACCGGTGCCATGGGATACGGCGCGTTCGTATTGAACAAGGGCAGGCAGACCATTGCCACGGTGTTCTCCCCCGGGCCCGCATTCAAGCCTGTTGACGGCCGCTACAACATCGCCGTGCTTGGTGCCGATGCGGCCGGAAACCGCGAGGGTGTTCGCACGGACTCCATGTCGTTGCTCAGCGTCGATGCCAAGACCGGCAAATCGCTGCTGATTTCCATCCCGCGCAACATGCAGAACGCCCAGTTCTCCAAGGATTCCCCCATGCGTAAGGTGTACCCGGAGGGGTACGACTGCGGCGACGAGTGCCTCTTCAACGCCATCTACCGCGATGCCACGGACAACCACTCCGACCTCTACCCAGGAGTGGCCAACCCCGGCGCCCAGGCCACGATGGAAGCCATCGAGGGCACCACGGGCCTGAAGGTCCAGGCCTATGTCATGATCGACATGGGCGGGTTCGCCGGATTCATTAACGCCATGGGCGGTGTCGATGTCGTCTCCGGTGGTTGGGTCCCCTATAACGCCAAGTACTGGCCCAATTCCTCGGTGAACACGCATTGGTTCGCCCCCGGCGAGCACCACTTCACCGGCAAGCAGGCCCTTTGGTTTGCCCGCTCCCGCGACTTCACCACCGACTACCACCGGATTGCCCGCCAGCAGTGCCTGCAGCAGGCCATGATCAAGCAGTTCAGCCCGCAGACCCTGTTGACCCGCTTCACCGAGGTCATGGACGCCGGGGAGGAGCTGGTGGAGACCAATATCCCGCAGCAACAGCTCGGTTCCTTCCTGAACCTTGCTGACAAGGCCCGCAAGACCCCGTTCAAGCGCCTGACGCTGGGCGCACCTGACTTCGGGTCCGCCGGGGACAAGTTCTCCACGTACCCCAACTTCGATGCCATTCACACCCGCATCGAGGACCTGATCGCTGCCCAGTCCGCGACCAAGCCCGCCGAGACTTCCTCCCCCAAGGCCAGCAAACCGGCTAAGAAGTCCCCGGCGGACGAAACACCGGGCACCGACTCGGCGCCCGAGCGCAATTCGGAGCCCGGGGAAATCGGCACCGTTGCCTCCGATGCACCCACTGAACAGCCCGATGGCTCGGAACTGACCGAGAAGTACCTGGTTACCCTTGAACAAATCGGCGCCACCGGCACGCTGGAAAAAATTGCCGCCAACAACAATGAATGCTCGGTGCCCTGATCCGGGCGTAAGAATCCTTCCCAGTCCAAAGGACAACGATGTATCGCCTGACAAACACCATCCGTGACTACGCCTGGGGGTCCAAGGGCACTATTTCCGGGCTTTTGGGAATCGATCCCAGTGGCAAGCCAGAGGCCGAGATGTGGCTCGGAGCCCACCCCGCTGAGCCCTCCATCGCTTGGGCCGGCGACGAAGGCTGGCAGGTCGGCTTGGACGAGCTGATCGCCGCGGATCCTGAGGCCTTCTTGGGCCCAGAGGTCGCCGGGGCCTACTCCGGGCTTCCGTTCCTGATGAAAGTGCTGGCCGCAGGCAAGCCCCTGTCCATCCAGGTCCACCCTTCCGCCGAGCAGGCAGCAGCCGGTTTCCGGATGGAAAACGCGGCCGGATTGGCTGCCGATGCCCCGACCCGGAATTATCGGGATGAATCGCACAAACCGGAAATGATCTACGCACTGACCGATTTCGTCGCGCTCAGCGGCTTCCGGTCACCGGCACAGGCCTCTGCCTCCTTCGGTGCGCTCGGTGCCGTGCTCGATGCCCCGGGCGCCGCGACCTGCACGCGTATCATCTCCCTGCTGGCCACACCCGACGAGGCCGAGGCGTTGCGCTCGACGTTCGAGTACCTACTTGGAGGAAGCAACGACGTGGGCCAGCTGCGCTCAGCCGCCCTGGATGCCCTCGGGAGAAAGCCGGAACTGGCTGCGGACCCCGCGCTGGCGGAGCTTCCACGGATCGATGAACACCATCCGGGCGACGCCGGGGTGTTGCTATCTCTGCTGCTGAACCTGGTGGTGCTCTCCCCCGGTCAGGTCATCTACCTGGGCTCCGGGGTCGTGCATGCATACCTGCGTGGGCTGGGGATCGAAGTCATGGCCAACTCGGACAACGTGCTCCGTGGCGGGCTGACTCCCAAGCACATCGATGTTCCCGAGCTGATGGCCATCACGCGCTTCGAGTCGCGCGGCGTGCCCGAGCTCCATGCCGCCGAGACCATCTACGGACAGCAGGTCTTCACCCCGCCCTACGCAGAGTTCCAGCTCCAGCACATCGAGTTGGGTTCCGACGCGGACTCCTCGGGCATGGGCGGCGGGGATGTTCCGGTGGCCGCCAACGGCCCGGTGATCGTGCTCTGCGTCGAGGGCCAGCTACTCATCGACACACCGCGCGGGAACGAGCTGCTCTACCGCGGCGACTCGGTGTTCATTCCCGCCAACGAAGTCCCCGCCATGGCACGGCGCAGCGCCAATGCCACCGGACGCGCCTTTGCCGTGACACCGCAGCCGATCTCCTAGCACCGAAAAGGACGCAAGAATGCCTCGGGGCCAGCCAGGAAGTGGTTCCTGGCTGGCCCCGAGGCATTTGACTTGAAAGGCCGGGATGGGTTCTAGCGTGTGTAGGCTTCCCACTTGTCGGACTGGTGCTCACCCTCGACAAACCGGATGGTGCCGGACTTCGAGCGCATCACGATCGACTGGGTGTGGATGCGGTTGTTCTTGTAACGCACCCCGCGCAGCAGGTCGCCATCGGTGATGCCCGTCGCGGAGAAGTAGCAGTTGTCACTGGTAACCAGGTCGTTGGTGGTCAACACACGATCCAGGTCGTGGCCGGCGTCGATGGCCTTCTGCTTCTCATCGTCGTCGATGGGCCACAGGCGGCCTTGGATGATACCGCCGAGCGATTTGATGGCGCAGGCGGTGACGATGCCCTCGGGAGTTCCACCGATTCCCATCAGCACGTCTACCCCCGTGTCCTCGCGCGTCGCGGCAATGGCTCCGGCGACGTCGCCGTCCATGATGAACTTGGTGCGCGCACCTGCTGCACGGATTTCATCCACCAACTTGGAGTGACGCGGCCGGTCAAGGATGCACACGGTGATTTCGCTGATTCGCTTGCCCTTGGCCTTGGCGATCAGGTGCAGGTTCTGCTTCACCGGCAGGCGAAGGTCAACGAGCTCCGCGGCTTCCGGGCCGGTGACCAGCTTCTCCATGTAGAACACTGCAGAGGGGTCGAACATCGAACCGCGGTCAGCGACGGCCAGCACCGAGAGCGCATTGTTGATGCCCAGGGCGGCGAGACGGGTTCCGTCAATCGGATCAACGGCGACATCGCATTCGGCGCCGGTTCCGTCGCCCACGCGTTCGCCGTTGAACAGCATGGGGGCTTCGTCCTTTTCGCCTTCGCCAATGACTACGACACCATTGAAGGAGACCGTGGAGAGCAGTGAGCGCATGGCATCGACTGCTGCGCCGTCGGCGGTGTTCTTGTCGCCGAAACCGACCCAAGGGCTCGATGCAATGGCAGCCGCCTCGGTGGCTCGGACCAGCTCAAGGGCCAAGTTGCGGTCTGGTTCCGCGTCCTTGACCGAAAGTCGTGGGGACAGGTGGGCAAAATTCGTGGCTTCAGTCACGGTCTTCCTCGTCGTTGAGATCTGTTCGTTTGCCGGGGGCCAACGCGTTCCATCCTATCGCGGGTGGTCAACTACTCCCTCGCAGACCACGCTTGCGTTACGTGCCGCCTTGACTCCGGAGCCGGGGAACATCCATTTAGATTCTGTGCGCCGCATGGGCGAGAATGGAGGGGTGAGTGAACACCCCGAGGTCCCTGCCGCAACGGCAAACACCCCTGAACCAACCGATGCCCCGATGCCGGCGTACGCTGCCGCGCAGCCCGATACCGCCGGCCAAGCAACGGATTCGCACCTGGAGCAGGAACCGGAGGTGACACCGGTCCTTACCCCGTCGCAGGCCAAGCGAGCCAGCCAGACGCTCAAGGGCATGATCATTTCCGTGTTGCTCACCGTCGCCGTGGCGATCCCTGTCATCCTGATCAACCCGCCGAACAAGGCCGAGACCTATCGCGACCAGATCGACATCGCGGCCGTGGCCGCCCAGGCGGCTCCCGACGCCGATTTCACCCCGTGGGCGCCGTCGCTGCCCGAAGGCGACTACGTAAACTTCGCACGCTGGATCACCAAGAACGTCGACGGCATCAAGTACTGGGAATTCGGCGTTGTCACCAAGGACGACACCTTCGTCTGGGTCCGCCAGACCAATACCCCCAACCTTTCGTGGCTGGCCGCGGTGACCGAGAACGCCACTCCCGCTGGCAGCCACACGGTTGACGGAACCGCGTGGGAGCTGCGCAAGAAGGACAAGAACCAGATCCTGATCGGCGAGCGGGGCGAATCCACCCTCGTGCTCAGCAGCGACAGCGGCATGGATACCTTGGATGACTTGGCACGACTGGCACAGAGCGAGATCCCTGCCAACTAGGTTTCCTCCGGCCCGGGCTTCCCTCGGGCCGCTCCTTGGTTCCGGGAATCGAAAGTCATGAGACCTCTACCACAACCGCACATTTGGGTGTGCCGCGAAAGCAATGAAGCCACGGTGCTTCATGAAACCCAACGGGTGCACGGTGCGGCCAGCTGTGGGTCTAAGCTGAAAAACATGAATGAATCCGACGCCTCGGTCGACCATGTGGCCCTGACCCCCGCGCAGGCGTGGCGGAAATTGCGTGAAGGCAATTCCCGCTTCGTGGCCGGGCAAACCGACCACCCCAACCAGGATGCCCTGCGGCGCCAGTTCCTTGTCGACAAGCAGCACCCGTTTGCCGTGATCTTTGGCTGCTCCGACTCACGCCTGGCTGCCGAAATCATCTTCGACCTCGGCCTGGGCGACGTCTTCGTGGTGCGTACCGCCGGGCATGTCACCGACTCGGCCGCCCTCGGCTCCCTGGAATACTCGGTTGACCTCTTGAACGTCCCGCTGATCGTGGTCCTTGGCCATGACTCGTGCGGCGCCGTCACCGCCACCATCAACTCGGTGGAAAGCGGCGAGATGCCACCTGGCTTCATACGCGACCTCGTCGAACACATCACTCCCTCGGTGATCACTGCACGCCGCAACGGGATCCGCGATGTGAACACCACAGTCGTTGAGCACGTGCAGCAGACGACTCATCGCCTGGTTGAGCAGTCCCGCATCATTTCCACGGCCATCGACGAAGGCCGCACGGCCGTCATCGGTGTGACGTACAGGTTAGCCGAGGGCAAGGCCGAGATGGTCTCGGGCTTCGGGGTGCTCTAGGCAGCGACATTGATGTGATCAGGCGGCCCCACGGGCCGCCCGGTCCTTGGATGTGCCATGGATTACTGCCGAACTTCCTGTTGGCGGCGTACCGTGGGTGACATGGACAATTCTGCTGACTTCCGCATCGAACACGACACCATGGGCGAAGTACGGGTCCCCACCGAGGCCCTCTATGCCGCGCAGACCCAGCGCGCCGTTGAGAACTTCCCCATTTCGGGCAAGAAACTCGAACCCGCGCACATCCGGGCCTTGGCCCAGGTCAAGAAGGCTGCGGCCAAGGCCAACCTCGAGCTAGGGGTGCTCGATCAAGAGCGCGCGCACGCCATCGTGGCCGCGGCCGACGAGGTCGCATCCAACAAGTACGACGCGCATTTCCCTATAGACGTGTTCCAGACCGGCTCCGGCACCTCGAGCAACATGAACATGAACGAGGTACTGGCTGAGCTGGCCACCCGGGCGCTGGGCGAAGCCGGTTCGGAAACCACGGTGCACCCCAACGATCACGTCAACGCCTCGCAGTCCTCCAATGATGTCTTCCCCACCTCGGTGCATGTGGCAACGACCGCGGGCCTGCTCGGGGACGTCATCCCGGGGCTCGAGGTCCTTGCCGCATCCCTTGAAGCCAAGGCCAAGGAATTCAAGGATGTGGTGAAGTCCGGCCGCACCCACCTCATGGATGCAACCCCGGTGACCCTGGGCCAGGAATTCGGCGGGTATGCAGCGCAGATGCGCTACGGCGTTGAGCGGATCATGGCGACACTGCCGCGCGTGGCAGAGGTCCCGTTGGGCGGAACCGCCGTGGGCACCGGCATCAACACCCCCGAGGGATTCCCCCAGCGCGTCATCGAGCTGCTGGCAGCCGACACCTCCCTGCCCCTGACCGAGGCGCGCAACCACTTTGAGGCCCAGGCCAACCGTGATGGGCTGATCGAGGCCTCGGCGCAGCTGCGAAACATTGCCATCTCGCTGATGAAGATCAACAACGACCTGCGTTGGATGGGTTCGGGTCCGAACACCGGTCTGGGCGAGATCTCCCTCCCCGACCTGCAGCCGGGGTCCTCGATCATGCCAGGCAAGGTCAACCCGGTGATTTCCGAGGCTGCGATCATGGTCGCAGCACAGGTGATCGGCAATGACACGGCGATTGCATGGTCCGGCACCAATGGGGCGTTCGAGCTGAACGTGGGTATTCCTGTGATGGCCTCCAACGTGCTCGAGTCCATTCGCCTGCTGGGCAACATCACGCGGGTGATGGCCGAGAAGATGGTCGTGGGAATCAGCGCAAACGTCGAGCGCGCTCGCTTCCTTGCGGAGGCCTCCCCCTCTATCGTCACCCCGCTGAACAAGTTCATCGGGTACGAGAACGCCGCCAAGATCGCCAAGAAGGCCATTGCGGAGAAGCTGACGGTGCGCGAAGCCACTGTGGCTCTGGGGTTCGTGGAACGCGGGGAGCTGACCGAGGCGCAGCTCGATACGTTGCTCGATGTCACCACGATGACCGGCAAGCACTGACCGGATCCCCCTGGCCGACCGGCGCAACTCGGATGGGCAACGGCGGTTCGTTCCCCACGGTACCTCGCGCTTGGGGAACGAACCGCCGTTTGCGTCTCCGGACACCCCTGGCCATCTGCGCTTGGGTCCGTCGCGGTGAGCAGAAACTCAGGATTTGCACTCAAGCAAAGATAGTGCAAAACTGCACTCCATGAAACAAAGTGCAACAGAAGGTTCGGCAAGCCCGCCGACGCTCGGCGCACGCATGCTCAAAACCCGTCTGTCTATCACGCGCAATGCACGCGAGCTCACGGCCGAAAACGGCTTTGCCGGATTCACCATCGAAGAACTCTGCTCCAAGGTCGGAATCTCCCGACGTACTTTCTTCAACTACTTTGCTTCCAAGCTCGACGCCGTCTTCGGCCACGCCGAGGACGGGCTCCCGACAGGGGCCCTTGAACGCTTCATGAGCGCCCGACCGGCGGGAATCCGGGGAATCTCCCCCACACTGCTCTCTGACCTCGTCACGCTGGTGCTCGAACAGCTGCACCTGGATGAAACCGAGATCCGCGGCGCCCACGGGTTCTTCACCATCTTGCACCGCGAGCCCGAACTCCTGCAGCGCATGATGCAGGTGGGACCGGAGCGACAGGCCGCGTTCATCGCCCAGGTCGCCGCACGCGAGGGCGTGCCTCCCAGCCACCCCGGCATCGCGATGCTGGTTCACTGCCTGCAATTCGCCACGCACCAAGCCATCGAACGCTACGTGAAGGCTTCGGACGGGCCTTCACTGGCCGAGGAGTTTCTCTTGGCCGTGACCCAGACCCAAGATCTTTTCCAACAGCGCATCCAGCCCGAGTAACGGCTGCCTTCCCAGTTTGCCGGCGCCCTTCCCCGTACTTCCCACGCGACCCACCCCACCAGGAGGCTCCCTCATGATGTCCGCAACCACCGCCTCCCAGCCCACCGGGACCCCGGCCCCGTTGCTGTTGACCCAACGGCGCATCTGGATCATCTTCTCGGCGCTCATCGCCGGAATGATGCTCTCCTCCCTCGACCAGACCATCGTCTCCACCGCCATGCCCACCATCGTGGGCCAGCTCGGAGGCGTCGAGCACCAGGCCTGGATCACCACCGCCTATCTGTTGGCCACGACTATTGTGATGCCGATCTACGGCAAATTCGGTGACGTCCTGGGGCGGCGCAACCTCTTCCTTCTTGCCATCGCCTTGTTCACCCTGGCCTCCGTCGGCGCCGCATTTGCCGGAACCTTCTGGGTGTTCGTGGTCTTCCGCGCCATGCAGGGCCTGGGCGGCGGAGGCCTGATGATCCTCTCGCAGGCCATTATCGCCGACATCGTTCCCGCCTCCGACCGTGGCAAGTACATGGGCCCGCTGGGTGCAATCTTTGGCCTCTCCGCCGTAGCCGGCCCGCTGCTCGGCGGCTTCTTCGTTGACCACCTTTCCTGGCAGTGGGCCTTCTACATCAACATCCCCATCGGCATCGGCGCCTTCCTGATCGCCTGGTTCGCGCTAACCCTGCCGAACAAGAAATCAACCAAGAAGATCGACATACCAGGTGTTCTCCTGCTCTCGATCGCCACTACGTCCCTGATCTTCTTCACCGATTTCGGCGGATCAAGGAACCACGGCTGGGCAGCGCTCGAGACCTGGGCCTGGGGCGTGGGCATGCTGGCCGCAATCGTTCTCTTCGTGGTTGCCGAGGCCCGGGCAGAGGACCCGATCATCCCGCTGGCATTGTTCAAGAACCCGATCTTCGTCAACGCGACCGCCATCGGCTTCACCCTGGGCCTTGGGATGTTCGCGGCCATCGCCTTCGTCCCGACGTTCCTGCAGATGTCCTCGGGCACCTCCGCCGCGGTCTCCGGCCTGTTGATGCTCCCGATGATGGTCGGCCTGATGGGCACCAGCATCTACTCCGGCCTCGCCATCACCAAGACCGGCAGGTACAAGGGCTACCCGATCGCCGGGACCCTTATCACCGCGTGCGCGATGCTGGCTTTCACCACCTTGTCGGCGACCACTCCGTTGTGGCTGATCTGCATCTTCCTCTTCATCTTCGGCGCCGGCCTTGGCCTGATCATGCAAGTTGTCGTGCTGGTGGTACAGAACGCGGTGGATCCGGCCATGGTGGGGACCGCCACCTCCACCAACAACTACTTCCGCGAGGTGGGTGCCGCCCTAGGTGTTGCCATCTTCGGGGCGATGTTCACCAACCGGCTCTCCGAGCAGCTCACCGATGTCTTCACCGGTGCCGGGGCCAGCTCCGCGGATGCCGGTGACGCCGCCGCCACACTGGACCCGCAGGCCATGGCTCAGCTCCCGGCGGCCATTCGCGAGGGCATCGTCGACGCCTACGCCGACTCGCTGGCGCCGGTGTTCTGGTACCTGATCCCGTTCATCCTCATTGCCTTCGTGCTGGCACTGCTGCTCAAGCAAGTCAAGCTCTCGGACACCGCAGGCATGGTGGCCCGCGGCGAGGCCATTGGCGGGGAAGAAGCCAAGACCTTGGAAGATGCCGCCCGCAAGGGCGCCAAGATCTCCACCAATGGCGCAGCCGAGACCGGCGACGAGGATCCCTCCCCGGACCGTTAGGCCAGATTCCGCGGACGGGCTCAAGCGACCTGTACAAGGGCAAAAAGCCTGCGTCGGGGCGCTTCACCCGAACGGCCCGGGCTACGCCAGGTCCTGGCCAACGGTGAGGAAGTGCCCCTCGACCTTGGGTTCAAGGGTCCACGCGATGGCCCGGGCATGCTTAGGCGGCACATCCGGTGTGTCCTCCAGTTCGAACCAGCCGACCTCGAGGTTCTCGTCGTCGTTGACCTTAGCATTCCCGCCCAAGTACTCCCCCGCCATGATGATGTCCAAGTATTGGGCGCGGTCCCCGTTGGGGTACAGTGCCTCGTCCGTGGTGGCCACCCCGACGAGGTGAGTGATGGCGCAGTGCACCGCGGTTTCCTCAAACACCTCTCGAACCGCCGCGATGGCGGGTTCTTCTCCGGGTTCCAGGATCCCGGCCGGCAACGTCCACCGCCCGTTGTCAGCCCGGCGCACCAGCAGCACCTTGCCCTCGTGGATCACCACCGCTTTCACCCCTGGCAGCCACAAAGGGTCATTGCCGATCTTTTCGCGCATCTGGACAATGAATTCTGGGGTGGGCATAGGCGGTAGCCAACTTTCCGGTCGGGGCATGGTTATCCATGAGCAGGCTACCCGGGAATGGCCAGGGCAGTGGCCGCACCAACGAGCATGAACGGCCCAAAAGCCACCGACGAGCGCAGCGTGAGCCTGCGGGCGATCAGCAACACCGCGGTCCAGAGGGCCCCGATGACGAAGGCCAGAACCGAGGCCCACAACAAGTGCATGTAGGACACGAAACCCAGGTAAAGCCCGAGCACCGCAGCGAGTTTCACGTCACCGAGCCCCATGCCCGAGGGTGCGAGCAGGTGAAGCAGCAGGTAGGCGCCGAACAGGATCGCCGATCCCGTCACTGCACGCAACAGCACCCGGGGTTCACCTGCCAGCAGCGCTGCCGCGCCCAGAAGCACCAGTGCCGCACCGGACCACGGAGCCAGGATGCGGTTGGGCAACAGGTGAGAGCGGACATCGATGACCGCCAAGCGCCCGGCGTTGTAAAGGTACAGCCCTAGGGCCAGGGCGAGAAGGATCCCTGCAACCAAGGAGCGCGCGTCGGCGCCGGCGATCCATTGCACGAGGAGTTGGGGCATGGGCCACACCATACGCGCATCGAAGCGGACCCCGCCAGACATGCCCCCTTATCCCCAAGCAGTCTTCCCTGCCTTGCCCCTCGCTAGACTGAAGATATGGAACAGGTCAATGGCACTGCAGTATTCCCCGATCCGGACCGGGCCCCAAGCAAGGAACTCATGGGGCATTTCCGCCGGCTCGCCCGATCTTCCCCATGGTTGTGGGACAGCGTGCAGATCACCATCGGTGTCACCAACGCCCAGGCGCATCCCCTCGCGTTTGCCGCCCCGAACCTGCCCGAGCACCTCACGGTGTTGATCAGGCGCCCGAACGCCATCCGGGTTGAAGACGACAACGGAGAGGTGCTCTTTCGCACCGATGACATCAACGCCTCGCGCGATGCAAGTTTCGTGGCATCGACCCGCAAGAGCTGGTTGTTGCCCCCGCATCTTCTGGCCCCCGTCTACGGGGATGACGGGTTGGTTTCGAGACGCCCGGAGGCCGCCTATGTCAACGACCTGATGCCCGTGGGCCTGTGGACGGCCTTTCTGGATCCGGTGGAAATCGCCGGGTTTGCCCCGGGACCCGCTGACATTGCATTCCCCCATCCCAGCACCATCCACACCTTGCAGGAGATCACCGACGATCGCGGCCGCCCATGCCTTGAAGCGGTTCTTTCCCGGGGCCATTCCTATGCACCTGTCATGGAGGAGGCACCTCTGCTTTGCCCACGGCGCACCCGGATCCGCTTGGACCGGGCCACGGGCATCTGCGTCCGACGCAAGGTGCTTGATGGACCGGACGCAGGCTTGGAGCACCGTGTGGAAATTTCCGCGGTGGACGAATACATGATTGACGGGCTCTTCACACAGCCGACTCCGTCCCTGAGCGATGTGCGCCATCCACCGTTGTGGCCGATCCCCGGAACGGTCCAGCGGCCCGGGGCGTAGACCAAGCAGGCACTGAGGTTCCCTACGCGCCGATTGCGGGTCACGAACCGGGCGAGCTGTCTCCTAGTGGAATCGATCCTCAAGAAGTTCGGTGACCAGCGCGGCTATCTCGGAGCGCTCCGATCGTGTCAGCGTGATGTGCCCGAAGAGATGATGTCCCTTGAGCTGCTCGACGACGGCAGCGATGCCGTCGTGCCTGCCAACGCGCAGGTTGTCGCGCTGGGCGACGTCGTGGGTAAGGACCACCTTGGAGTTCTGGCCTATCCTCGAAAGGACAGTGAGCAACACGTTGCGTTCCAGTGACTGCGCCTCGTCAACGATCACATAGGCATCGTGCAGTGAGCGCCCGCGAATGTGGGTCAGCGGCAACACCTCGAGCATGCCCCTGCTCATCACTTCGTCAATCGCATTCTTTGACACCACCGAGCCCAAGGTATCGAACACCGCTTGGGCCCACGGATTCATCTTGTCCGACTCGGCGCCGGGCAGGTATCCCAGGTCCTGCCCGCCGACCGGATACAGCGGCCGGAACACCATGATCTTGCGGTGTTCGCGGCGTTCCATCACCGCTTCCAGCCCCGCACACAGGGCGAGGGCAGACTTGCCGGTGCCGGCCCGGCCACCGAGCGAGACGATGCCGATTTCCTTGTCCAGCAGCATGTCCAGGGCCAGGCGTTGCTCGGCCGAGCGGCCTCGCAGGCCAAAGGCCTCACGGTCACCGCGCACCAGGTGCACCAGCTGGTTTCGATCCACCCGGCCCAACGCGGAGCCCCGCGGTGAATGCAGAATGAGGCCTGTGTTCACCGGCTGCCCGGCTGCTTCGGGCAGCTCGAGGGACTGTTCGGAATACAGTGCCGACATGTGCTCCTCGGTAACGTCCATTTCATGGACGCCGGTCCATCCGGAGGAGGCAATGAGTTCGTTGCGGTATTCCTCGGCGTCCAGGCCCATAGCCGATGCCTTGATTCGCATCGGCATGTCCTTGGAGACTAACGTGACCTTTTGGCCCTCATCCATCAGTGATTTGGCAACCGCCAGGATCCTAGTGTCATTATCGGTATTGCGGAATCCCACGGGCAAGACATCCGCAGTCATGTGGTTCAGTTCCACCCGCAGGGTCCCGCCGTGCTCCCCGACCACCATGTCGTTGGCCAGCCCGCCGTGCTTTCCCCCTAGGTCTTCCAGGGTCCGCAGCGCTTCGCGGGCGAAGAAACCCAGCGTCGGGTCGTTGCGCTTGCGCTCAAGTTCGATGATCACGGTAACCGGCAAGACCACGTGGTGTTCTGCAAAGCGCAGCATTGCATGCGGATCGGCAATCAACACCGAGGTGTCCAGGACGAAGGTGCGTTTTTCCTCCACCTCGGTCGCTGGTTCCGCGCTGGTTGCCGGCTCGGTGGAAGGGGTTTCCGGGAGTTCCGTGTTCGCTGCCATGTCTCGCTCCTCGCGGGGAGTTGCTCCCCCGTTCAGCGGGCAATGACGGCTTCATCACCCGTTATTCACCAACCTACGCGTAAACCGAGAGACTGTCCTTGATCCGGGTGCGTGCCTTGATTAAGAAAGGATGAAGACTGGTCCAACGGGCGGTGGCAAACAGACCGGGAGGTGGGCTAGGAACCGAAGCGGCGTTTCCTGTCGGCGAAGTCGCGCAGGGCCCGCAGGAAATCCACGCGCCTGAAATCAGGCCATAACGCTTCGCAGAAATAGAACTCGCTGTAAGCGCTTTGCCAGGTCAGGAATCCCGAAAGTCTTTGCTCCCCCGAAGTCCGGATGACCAGGTCCGGGTCGGGCTGGCCCTTGGTGTACAGGTGGGTCGCCAGCTGTTCCGGGTCGAGGTTCTCGGCAATCTCCGCCGCGCCCAACCCCTCGGCGTGGCCTTGGAGAAGCAATGCCTTTACGGCATCGACAATCTCCTGCCGGCCCCCGTACCCCACCGCGACATTGACGTGGATACCTGTCACGTGCGCCGTGGACAGTTCCAGCTCCCGAAGCTTTTCCGCCAGGTAATTGGGAAGCAGCCCAAGTGTCCCGACCGGTTTGACGCGCACCGTCTTGGTTTCGCCGAGCCTGTCCAGGGTGTTGGCAATGATGCCCATCAGGTCATCGAGCTCCTGGCTGGAGCGATTCATGTTGTCGGTGGAAAGCATGTAGAGCGTGACTAGGTTGATATCCAGTTCTTGGCACCATCCCAGGAATTCCAGGATCTTGTCCGCACCGGCTTGGTGTCCGCTGGCAGTGGTTTGCCCAGAGAGCTTGGCCCAACGCCTGTTGCCGTCCACCAGCACGCCGATATGGGCCGGCAGCTTCTCCGGGGCCAGAACACCACGCAATTGCCGCTCATAGAGCCGGTAGACAAATCCCGGTAATTCCACGGCGATACTCCTGCTGGTTTTGGGCGGCTTGATGCGGGCGGTCCTTGCGGCCGCTTACTTGGCTTAACGCTACCGGGTTCCAGCTGTATCGATGGCTCGAGGCGCGGGCATTGCCACGGTGAATACACCACACGGAGTTTACGGCAACTGTTCAGGTCCTTGGCCATCCACGGTCAAGCACCACCGAACCTACTAACGAGTAGGTATAGGCTGGGAACATGAACCAACCCCTTGGGCACACACCTGCTCCTGCGGCCCCGGGAACGGCCGGCAAACCAGTGCTGCGCGGTTGGATCCATGCGGTGACAGCCCCGTTTGCCCTCGCCGCGGGCATCGTGCTTCTCGTTTTGGCCCCTGCTGGTGCGGGCAAGGCCACCAGTGCGATCTTCGTGTTCACGGCAGTCTTGCTCTTTGGCGTGTCGGCGTTCTACCACCGCGGGAACTGGTCGCCGGCAACCACGCGGCTGCTCAGGCGGATCGATCACACCAACATCATGCTGCTTATCGCCGGCTCCTATACCCCACTGGCATGGGCGTTGCTCCCACAGAGGTCGGCAGCGATCTTGTTGGTTTCCATCTGGATCGGCGCCCTGGCGGGTGTCGCCTTCCGGGTCTTCTTCACCGATGCACCGCGCTGGCTCTACACCCCGGTCTATGTGGTGCTGGGACTGGCGTCGCTGCTGTATCTCGGGGAATTCTTTACTGCCAGTCCGGCAGCCGCGATCCTCATTTGCCTCGGTGGCGCCTTCTATATCGCCGGCGCGGTGTTCTACGCGCTCAAGGCGCCGAATCCCTTTCCTGGAGTCCTTGGATTCCACGAACTCTTCCACCTCTTCACCCTCTTTGGCTTCGCTTGCCACTTTGTTGCGATCACCATGGCAGTACTCGGCACCGCCTAGCTCGAGGCTCCTCCACGGTCCAAGCCCGGCACAATGAGCGCTGCAAGCGAGGGAAGGTCACTGACCGGCGCATGGCAGATCCCCGCCCGACAGACATAGAGCCGCAATTGCCCCTGCGGGCCGGCCGGATATGTGCTTCCCCTCGTACCGGTTTCTCCCGAGTCGCCAAGCTGGGCGACACCGGCCAGCACACCAAGGCCTACGGCGGCCCGGCGGTCAGCCTCGGTTCCGCCCGCGATGGCCAACTCGGTACCCGAACCGTGGAGGAACCTGGAAGCTACAGCCAAGGCCGCCCCTGCGGCTTGCGGCGCCCGCTGCACAATCGCCGGCACGAAACCCAAGAGCATGCGAACCAAATCCAGATCGTCTTGGCTACCGGTCGCTGCGGGGTCGCGTACCTCGGTGTCCAGTTCCCGGCGTCCCGCCCGGTTCAGCAGTGCAGCTGCCAGCAACGAGGTCGCCGCGGGAACTGCGTCATCCAAGGCCTCAGCGCTGCTGGCGCCACCACGCATGGCTCGCACCCGGGGGTCGCTGGCCGTGTTGTCACGCGGCATTCCGTCGTCCATGAAGAGTTCCAGCGCGGTCGAGAGGATCTTGTCGGCCCGTTCGAACCATGTCTTGTCCCCGGAGGCCACTCCCAGGGCCTGGAATCCCAACGCGACTCCCGCGTAGTCCTCAAGCACCGCGTCGATGGATGCGTTGACGACGCCATCGTGACTGATCCGATGGAGCACCCCACCGGAGCCGTCGTTGCCTGGTTCCCAGTGCACGCGGTGCAGGTAGCTGGCAACCGTGAGGGCGAGTTCCAGCATGCGCGGTTCGTGCAGCAGCACGGAGGCCTCGGCGAGCGAGGCAATCGCCAGCCCGTTCCACCCGACAACCACCTTGTCGTCGCGTCCTGGCTGCACGCGTTTGGCGCGCTCGGCGGCCAACCTGGTAAAGGTTCTGGAAAGATCCGGCCATTGAAGCAGCGTCGGCGTACGTGAGAGCGCAACCGTCAGGGGCACCTTATCCGTGGCAAGCGCCGCTTGGCCCGGGGCTTTTTCCGGAAGAGGGGCGCCGTCCCACAAATCCCAGAAAACGCCGGCCTTCCGCTGCGCAGGCCCCGGCGAAGCCAAGCCGGAGTCGGGCGCCGGACCACCCAGGATCCGCTCGGCCTCGGCCGGGGTGAAGGTATAGGTGGCACCCTCGTGGTGGGAGCCATCTGGCATCACAGTGTCCGCATCCAGCGATGAGGCGAATCCACCACTGGGAAGCAGCATCTCATCGGCCAGCCATTGATGGATGCCCACCGCCGAGACCCTGCAAAGCTCAGCGATTTGCCCTTCAGGCAACTGCACCGCTGCCCGGGCATGGATGCCGAGCAATTGGGCATTGTCGTAGAGCATCTTTTCGAAGTGGGGAATCTTCCATCCGGGGTCCACGCAGTACCGGGCAAATCCTCCGCCCACATGGTCCGCAAGTGCTCCACAGGCCATGGTTTCCAAGGTCTTCGAAGCCAGCAAGGTCGCCTGGGTCGCCGCCGGACCCAGGCCGAGACCGGCGCGCAGCAGGAAGTCCAGGACGGAACTTGGAGGGAACTTCGGTGCGGGGGAGAATCCGCCGGTGGGGTCGGCGATCTCCACCAACTTCCGGACCGCAGCGGAGAGTAGCTGCCCCAGCTGCGAACCATTCGAGCCGGTGGGCAGCGGCAAGGCACGTGAGAACATCTTGGCTTGCCCACCGGCCATCGAACACAGGTGCTCGGCCAGTGTCGCTGCCTGGAGTTCGAGGCCGTCGCGGCGATTCTCCCAGGCATCTTGGACCGCTTCGAGCACTTGCCTGAAAGACGCGCTGCCCGCTCGCGGAACCGCGGGGAAGTAGGTTCCTGCGTGGATCGCCCGACCGTCAGGGAGCGAGAACACGCTCATGGGCCACCCTCCGGCTCCTGTCAGCGTCTGTGTGACGGCCATGCAGGCGGCGTCAACCGCGGGGTGCTCCTCACGGTCGACCTTGATCGGCACGAAGTGCTCGTTGAGGTACGCCGCCAGTGAGGGATCGTCAAAGGACTCCTTGGACATCACGTGGCACCAGTGGCACGCGGCGTATCCAATGGAGAGAAATACGGGGATGTCGCGCGCGGCGGCTTCGGCGAATGCTTCGTCCCCGTAGGGCCACCAATCAACGGCCTGGTGTGAATGCTGTCGCAAGTATGCGGAGGCGCTTGAGGCTATTCGTTGTCCCATGAACGCACCCTACTCCACGGGACGAAGCGCTTAACGGCAAGCGGCCCCGGGGGATCGGGATCCACCGGGGCCGCCTGCCCGAGAGCCTGACGAATCTAGCGCGCCGGCGTGTCCCCGGGCTCGTCGGGCTGGACGCCCTTGCCCTTTTCGACAAGGGCCTGCTGGCGTGCCTCGGCCTCGCCTTGGTAGCGAACCCGACGGATACGACGGGTCATGTCGCGAATCAGGAATATGGTGACGATGACGACCGCTGCGGTGGCCACGAAGCCCACGAAACCCGGGCCGATGGACTGGGCTGCGTCGCCGACGGGTGCGCCGGGGACCGGGGAAGGACTAACTGAGGCTGCGTACAGCAGGAACGAATACACGCGCGGGGCTCTTTCTGAAAAAGTTGGCGGCCGGTTTCACCGGCACACTAGCTATCTTAGACCGGCAAACAGATCGGTCTCTGGGAGTGTGGTGGGAACCGAGGACTTGATTAAGGTGAAGTCCTCCCACGGCCACGCCTTGGCGTAGATCGACTCGGGCACCCCGAAGAAGAATCCCGTCGGATCGATCTGCGTCCTGTGGGCAAGCAATGCCTGGTCGCGCACCTTGAAGAAGCCCGCGCAGTACACCTGTGTGGTGGTCTCGTGCGGCGAAACCCACCCGAAGAGTTGCTCGTCTGGATGCTTTTCCCACGCTGCGACGCGTTCTGCGTAGGGCGAGTCGACGCCGGCATCAAGCATGGCGTAGTGCAGCGTCTTGAAACGCTCGGGGTCAAAGGCGCGGTCGTAGTAAAGCTTGGAGGTCTCCCACGGCTCGCCCAGCTCAGGGAAGCTCTCTGGGTTTCCCGCCTCCTCAAAGGCATGGACGGCGACCTTGTGCGCCATGATGTGGTCCGGGTGGGGGTACCCCCCGTTTTCGTCGTACGCGATGACCACGTGGGGCTTGAATTCACGGATCAGCTTCACCAGCGGCGCGGACGCACGGTCCAAGGGCTGCAGCGCGAAGCAACCGTAGTCGAGCTCCGGCAACGGATCGCCTTCGGGCAGGCCCGAGTCGGTGAATCCCAGCCAACGCTGTTCAATGCCCATGACCGCCGCGGCCTGCGCCATTTCCCCACGCCGCACCCCGGTCAGGTCGCGGTGCGCGTGGGCGAGCTCGCCCACTGCCGCGTTGAGGATGTCTCCGCGTTCCCCGCCAGTGCAGGTTGCAACCATCACTTCTGCTCCGGCCGCGACGTAGGCGGCCATCGTGGCCGACCCCTTGGAGGACTCGTCGTCGGGGTGTGCATGGACCGCTAATAAACGCAGACCCGATGAATCCACGATCTGCTCCACGTTTTGTTCTGCCACCTAGGTAACTCCAACTTCCTGTGCTCGGTGCAGGGTTCCCCCGCGCCAAGGCTTAGACTGGTAGGGATGATTTCCCGGCCACGACGCCCACGAATCGAAAGAGGCGCCATTGTCCAGCTTAACGAATAGGTACGGTTCGCCCAAGCGGCGTTTCTCCAAGCGAACCCGCGCGACGCTAATCCTGGTATTCCTGGGCCTGGGCATCTTGGCCGCACTGTATTTGGCGATCTCCACCCATTCGACCGTGCAGTTCAAGGACAACTCCTTCGAGGTCCTCTCCCCCACCAGCACCACCGCCGTCGTCGACATCTCCAAGGAGGCCGGCGATACCGTCCAGTGCGAGGTCCGCGCCATGAACGAGTCCTACGCGATCGTGGGCTGGAAGACGCTGGTTGTCGGTCCCACCGAGGGCAACGGCATCACGACCCAACGCTTCGATGTGCGGCTTCGCACCGAGTCCCTGGCAACCACCGCAGGCATCGAGGAATGCAGGATCCTGAAAACCTCCTAGTCGTGTCGTTTCCTATGACTGTTAAGTCCGCGCGACGCGCCGCTACGCCAAAAGCTCAAACCCTTGGGTAATTAGCCAAATGGCGGCTAATATCTTTGTAATACGTTAATGCCCCGCTTACAGAACGTGACGGACAAAGTTCTTCACCTGCTGCGCGGGGTCTTTGCTTGCACGATGTTTTCATAGCACCGGGCAGGACCGTCTCGGCAGGTTGTTCCCCCAGGGAGTAACGGCCCTGATTACACAAGGAGTACGCACGTGACCACGACCAACCACGAACCCGTTGATTGGCTGACCCAAGAGGCCTACGACCGTCTGGCCGGCGAGCTCGAGCACCTTTCGGGGCCCGGCCGCGCCGAAATCGTAGACCGCATTGAGCAGGCACGTTCCGAGGGCGACCTCAAGGAAAACGGTGGCTACCACGCGGCCAAGGAAGAGCAGGGCAAGGCCGAGGCCCGCATCTCCTACCTCAAAGACCTGCTGCGCCGCGCCCACGTTGGCGAGTCACCTGCTGATGACGGAATAGTCGAACCGGGCATGCTCGTCGAGGCGATCATCGCCGGGGACAAGACAACGTTCCTCTTTGGCAGCCGCGAGGTTGCCGGGGACACGGACCTGGAAGTCTACTCGGAGCAGTCCCCGATCGGAGCTGCAGTCCACGGCTCCAAGTCCGGCGACACGATCTCCTACGCCGCACCCAACGGCAAGGAAATCACCGTCAAGATCGTTTCCTGCAAGCCGTACACGACCTAAGGGCCTCCGCCAAGCGCCGCGGGCGCGGAAGCCGGTTTCATGGCCGCCTATGCCTCATACCTGCTGGATCCTTGCCCGTACGGGCAAGACCAGGGATGAGCGCATTGGCGGCCATCGGTCATTAACGCGACAACCTAGTTCATGATCATGGGCTGGAAACCTTCGGCCCGCAGGTTGTTCAGCACCGTTTCCGAGTGCACGTGGCCCTTGGTTTCTATGTCGATGGTGATCGCCACGTCACCCATGGAGAGCGAACCGCCAATGCGGGTGTGGTCCAGCCGCGTCACGTTGGCATCGGATTCGGCAATGACCCGCGAGATGGTTGCGAGTTCGCCCGGACGGTCATCGAGCATCATCCGTACCGTTAGGTAGCGTCCTGCGGCCGAAAGCCCACGCTGGATGACCTTAAGCATCAACAACGGGTCGATGTTTCCGCCCGAGAGCACGACGGCCGTCTTCTTGGGATTCAGCCCCAGCTCCTCAAGCTTTCCCTCTAGCAGCGCAGCCACGCCTACCGCCCCAGCCGGCTCGACCACAAGCTTGGATCGCTCCAGCAGGAACACCAGGGCGCGGGCCAAGCCGTCCTCGGAGACGGTGACCACGTCGTCAACGAGCTCGCGGATGATCTGGAAGGGCAGCTGTCCCGGCCGGCCCACGGCGATGCCGTCTGCGATGGTGCGCACATTATGCAACGGCACCAGCGCATCAGCGGCCAACGAGGGAGGGTACGCCGCGGCGTTCTCCGCCTGCACCCCGATGATCTTGATGTCCCGGCCGAGTTCGGCGGCACGTGACTTGATCGCCACGGCGACACCTGCAAGCAGTCCGCCCCCGCCCACGCCCATCAGCACGGTGTCAACGTCGGGCAGCTGTTCCAGGATCTCCAGCCCGATGGTCCCTTGCCCGGCAATGATGTCGGCGTTGTCGAAGGGGTGCACAAAGACCGCACCGGTGGCAGTAGCGTAGCGTTCGGCCTCTGCCAGTGCCTCGTCCACGTTGTGCCCGTGCAAGATAACCTCGGCACCGTGGTCACGGGTTGCCGTCAGCTTGGGAAGCGCGACACCCAGCGGCATGTAGATGCGGGCCTTGATCCCCAGCCGGCGGGCCGCCTGGGCAACGCCCTGGGCGTGGTTGCCAGCCGAGGCTGCCACGACGCCGCGGGCACGTTCCTCCATGGACAGCTTGGCCATCCGCACATAGGCGCCGCGGACCTTGAAGGAGCCAGCGCGCTGCAGGTTCTCGCATTTCAGGTATACCTCGGAGCCTACATCCAGCGACAGAGCACGTGAGTGCTCCATCGGGGTACAGACGCTGACGCCCTCGAGCAGGGCACGGGCATCTTCGATGTCGGACAGGCTCACCGGGAGTGTGGTCTTCTGCATCATGGAAGCGGCTTTCTTCTGGGCGTGTGAACACGCGAGTGTCATCAGGTGTGGAAGTCTATGGACGCCAGGACCGTGGACCGGGTTCCCGGTGCGCTCCGGCTCAGGAACCGGGGTCGGGTTCCTCTCCGTCAAGGTCGGCGGGAGCCGGATCCGCGGTGCGGTCCGGCTTGCTAATTCGTGAACCGGCCACCACGGCCATGACGCCGGTTCCGGGACTGAAGAGCGGGTCGTGTTCCCAGCTCCTGTTGGCGATGTACTTCACCACGGTGTTCGCAACGGCCAGGATCGGGACTGCAAACAGTGCCCCGGGGATCCCGGCTACGAGCAAACCGCCGGTAACGGCCAACACGACGGCCAACGGGTGCAGGCTCACTGCCTTGCCCATGACCAGCGGTTGCAGGATGTGCGATTCGGCCTGCTGAACAAAGAGCACCACCAGCATCATGATCAAAGCGTTCACCGGGCCGTTGGCCACCAAGGCCAACAAAATGGCAACCACGCCGGTGAACAGCGCGCCCACCACCGGGATGAACGAACCGATGAAGACCAGCACGCCCAACGGCAAGGCCAACGGCACCCCAAGGATCAGTGCGCCGACCCCGATGCCCAAGGCATCGATGAAAGCGACGAAAAGCTGGACGCGTACGTAGATGATCATCGAGGCCCAACCACGGAACCCTGCCCCGTGGGCCGCGGCCCGGGCACGGCGCGGCAGGAGGTTGATCAGGAACAAACCGATCCGCGGGCCGTCGAGGAGCAGGAAGATCAGGGAGAAAAGCACCAGCAACAGACCGGTGACCAAGTGTCCCAAGGTCGTGCCCCAAGAAAGGGCGCCGGAAAGGATGGTTGATGAATTGCTCTTGAGTTGGTTCAGCGCATCCTGGAACAGGACGTCAAGGTCTTGGTTGCTCAGCGCCAGCGGGCCGTTGGAGAGCCAATACTGGATCTGGCTCAGGCCTGTCAATGCCTGGGACCACAGCGAGGCGAACCCGGTGGCCAAGCGTTGGCCGACGATGGAGAGCCCTCCGACGGTAACGCCGAGGAATCCGAGCATTGTCACGCCCACCGCGAGGCCCTTGGGCAAGCGCAGGTCCCGGTGCAGGAAGTTCACGACCGGGGTCAGCAATCCAGCCAGCAGCGCGGCAATCATCAACGGCACCACGAGCAACGTGACGTGGGAAAGCAGCCAGACGGCGATGCCAACGGCAAGCACTATGAGTGTCAGGCGCCATGACCACGACGCGGCGATCCTGATGCCATAGGGCAGGTCCTCCGCCTCTGCATGCTTCGCGTACGTCTTGGCCGGGGTTTCTTCGATTTCGGGATCAGTGGCCAGGCGCTGCTTGGTGGCCTGGGCTGTTTGTTGCACCCTCTCGGTGGCGGCGGCCAGGCGCTTGAAGGAACGCGGGAGTTTCATGCTCCCGCCCCCGGGCACACGGACCGGAACGTCACGCCGATTCGCGCCCGCTTCCCCGTCGATCCCGTACTGCCTGTCAATGCCATGAACATACGCTATCCCTTGTAAGTTGCCCGCGCGACATACATGACGCTCATATTGCAGAAAAACCGCGGGCTAGTACCCAATTCATGGGTACTAGCCCGCGGTCACACAGCAGATTGACTAGTCGTCGCCACGCAGGATGGCCAGAATGCGCAGAATCTCCACGTACAGCCAGATGAGGGTGACTGTTAGGCCGAAGGCCGCGGACCAGGCAGCCTTGACCGGCGCTCCGCGGCGCACTCCCTCGGAGATGTTGGTGAAGTCCAGCACGAGCGAGTAGGTGGCAAGCAGCACGGCGAAGGCGCCGATGGCAAGACCGATCCAGCCGGAACGCAGACCGAACATTCCGTCGATGGCGCCGAACATCATCAGGCCGAAGTTCAACAGTGAGAACAGCCCGTAGCCGATCATCGCAATCATGAACATGCGGGTCATCTTGGGTGTCGCGCGGTACTTGCCGGAGCGGTAGAGCACCAGTGTCACGGCAAAGACCGAGAAGGTCGCCAAGACCGCCTGGAGGGCAATCCCGGGGTACATGCCTTCAAAGACCCCGGAGAGGCCGCCGAGGAACAGTCCCTCAAAGCCGGCGTAAAGCATGATGAGTATCGGGGATGGCTCGCGCTTGAAGGCGTTGACCAAGCCCAGAACCAGCCCGACCAAAGCACCAACGATCATCAACATCGGCAGCTGCCAGCCAATGGCAGCACCAATCAGGACCAGGCCAAGGCTCAGCATGGTCTTGTTGATGACATCGGCGTAGGTCATGCGGCCGGTCTGCTGCGGCGACGCAGAGGGCTGCGAGTACAGGTCCTGCAGGGCTTGAGCGCTCATCGGCTGAGCAGTGGTGGTTGTCGCGGCACCTGTGGCGCCGCCCGCACGGGTCTGCTCGCGGTAATTCTTGGATCTGAAGACCGGGTTTCCGCCCAGGGCCATGGTGTTTCTCCTCGGTAGGGTTGTAAGTAAATAGCCTACGTTGGTTCAACGTTCGGCGTTGACTAATAAATCCCGTTCTGACTAGATTTTACAAGTGTTCCAAGAAACCTTCATCCTTCCCGGCACAGCGCGCCCGAAAACGACTCCTATCCATCCACGTCAACCACCGCAGAGCGCGTATGGCTTCGACCACCAGTGGATCTGGGGTTGGCCCTTGGTCGCCGCTGGCTCATAGGCTACAAGCGCATTCCAAGTCCCAACCCAACCGCGGGAGCAGGGGTCGCGCCCGATCAGAACAGGAAAAAGCAACCCCGAGAAATCCGGTCAAGCACTGGAGGTTTCTGCTGTGCCTTCGCGACGCCCTGCCAACTCTGCTCACATATGGCCCGGATGTTGGGGAACCCCTGACAACCTAGATGCCGCCCTGGGGATCGCGATCTGCAACGATGACCTCGTCCCTGCACAAGCTGTCAAACGACTAGGCGCTTATGGAACGCACCCATTGTTGACGGCTCCCGGGTCCACCGGCGTACGACCCGGCTAGGAACGCCATCCGGCGTTTGGTGGCGCGGCCTGTCACAGACGCTAATCCAAGAAGTCTGCAATACCACGTCGAGATCATCCGTTCAACGAACCCATTGGAGCATCACATGGCCAAGAATGCATTTGCCATACTGCTGGCTATAGCGTTCCTACTCACTAGCACCGGATGTAGCGCAAGCAGCCGCGCAGAAAGGGTTTCAGCGGGATGGAATGAAGCCTTGATGGAGATTCCAGGTGTGGTTAGTGCTCGATCACACGACACCTTAGTTCCCGGAATGAGCCGCAGCGGCATGGTCCAGACAGTCATTGAGGCAGGGGGCCGAAGCCCCGAGGACGTTATGCTCGAATCGCTACGGGGCTTCTCAAAGCTCACCAATCGCGCCAAACCCGCGGCAAGCGTGAACTACAGCGTTCTGGTCGACGGCTCGGATGTACTTTACAGACCAGATATCGTGGGGATGGAGAGCGGTCCGTCAATACAATCAATTGCCGACTTTGTTGCCCAGCACCCGTAACGGCAGCCAAATTCAGCGCTACGGGCCCGATGCGGCAAACGCCGCCCGCTCCCCAAGGACAACGGGCACCCGTTGGTTTGTACCCCCAGTGGGACTCGAACCCACAATCCTTTCGGCAGCTGATTTTAAGTCAGCCGTGTATACCAATTCCACCATGGGGGCCTACCCGACTAAGCGTACAAGATCGTTTCCGTGCTGGTGAAACCAGCCAATACACTGTCGCCGAAAAAGGGGGACGGTGCGAACGCCGTTCGGCTCTCCCGGGGCCCTGGCCTATCACCCTGGGCCCCGGTTCCGCGGCGCTGCTAAACCGCCCTGCTGGCTCGAACGCTAGGAGCGCGGCTTCGGGGTTGCGGCCTCCACGAAGGTTGCGCGCGGGGTTTCGAGGTTATTCAGCTGCAGGGTGTCGCGAGTGAAGAAGAATGCAACCATCCAGTCACCCAGGACGCGGAACTTTCGCTCGAAGGTCGGCATGGCCATGCCGTGGTAGCCGCGGTGCGCCATCCAGGCGGGCCAGCCTTTGAGCTTGAGGCCCATGACCTTAGCTACGCCCTTGTTACGGCCGAAGCCGGCAACGGCACCGAGGTTCTTGTGCTTGTAGTTCTTGACCTGTCCCACGCCGTAACGGGTGGAGTACAGGTTGTGTGCCAGCAATTTGGCCTGGCGTACGGCGTGCTGTGCGTTGGGCACGCAGGTTCCGTCGGGCAAGCCGCCGGTAACGTCCGGCACTGCCGAAACATCGCCGGCTGCCCAAGCACCCTCGATGGCGATTCCGTCTTCACCGGTGATACGCAGGTCCGTGCCGGTCATGACACGGCCGCGCGCCTCGATCGGGAAGTCGGTGGAGCGAACCATCGGGTTGGCCATGACACCGGCGGTCCAGATCAAGGTGTCGGTCTCGAACTGGTCTGCAGGGGTCTTCTCGGGCATGTTGATCAGTTTGAGCACGCCACCCTCGGCGTTGTCCAGTGAGGTGTTCAACAGGACCTCGATGCCGCGGCTGCGCAAGTGGTCGACCACCCACAGTGCCTGATCCTCGGTCACCTCGGGCATGATGCGGCCCATGGCCTCGACCATCACGAAGCGCATCTCGTCCTTGCCGATGCGGCCGTTCAAGGCTGCCTCGTGGCGGGCCATGTCCTCGATTTCGGTGATGGTTTCGATGCCGGCAAAGCCTCCACCGACAACGACGAAGGTCAAGGCTCGCTTGCGCGCTTCGGCATTGGCCATCAGCGAGGCCGACTCGATGCGCTCAAGGATCTTGTTGCGCAGGGCAACTGCCTCCTCGATGGACTTCAGGCCGATGCCCTCGTCAGCCAAGCCGGGGATAGGGAAGGTGCGGGTGATGGAGCCCGCAGCCATGACGACATCGGTGTACCCGATCTCAAACGGCGCACCGACAACCGGCACGACAACGGCCTTATTGTTTTTGTGGTCGATGGCCGAGACGCGGCCGGTGATCAGTTCGGCGTGCTTGAGGTGCTGGCGGTGCGAGACGACAACGTGGCGCGGTTCGATCTGGCCACCGGCAACCTCGGGGAGGAACGGCTGGTAGGTCATGTATGGCAGAGGGTCGACAACGGTAACGATCCCGCCGTGGTCCTTGACCTTCTTCTGCAGCTTCATCGCGACGTAAAGTCCAACGTAGCCACCGCCAACAACAAGGATGCGCGGGCGATCGGAAAAATGTTTGGTGATAGGCATGTTCCCCATCCTAGCCCCAAGAACAACGTTTGTGAAAGTCTTCACTAATGGTCTACCGGGGTCGAGAGGTGCCCTTCAGTCCGCCTTGCTAGGACCCTTCGCCGGACTCGGGAAGTTCGTCGAATATGTCCTTGCCCCCCGTTCGGTCACTGAGTTTCAGCTCCGACAGGGGTGTGCTGTTGGCGGTTTCGGCAACCTCGGCGCGGCGGCGTGCGCGGGCAAAGTGAAGGCCCCCACCCGCCAGGGTGAGCAGTATCATTCCGCCAAAGCCCATCACCAGCAGCGGAGGCAGGAATGCATCGGAATCATCCGGCGGCAGCGGCTCCGGGGCAGCAATGGTCTTTATGTCGGACTTCTCCGTCGAGATCCCGGGATCATCGGTCTTGCTGGGGTCGGTCTGCTGCCCGCGACGGTGGACCCGGATCCATTCGGTGATGGTGTTCAACGGGTTTGCCTCGACCTCGGGGACATCGGCGGTCAGAGCCGCGTGCGCATCGAGGATGCCGTGTCCATAGAGGTTGTCGACTCCGGGCCCGCCTGCCTCGCGTGCCGTCGCCAAGATCCTGTTGATGACCTGGGGCGCTTTCATCTGGGGGTATTTGGAGCGGATCATCGCGGCAACACCGGCAACAAGCGGGGCGGCCCCGGAAGTCCCGGACCAATCGGCATACTTGCCACCGGGCAACCCGCCTACCAACGGGTCCGCGGGGGCCGCGACGCCGATGCTGATGCCTTCGGTCGAGGAATCCACGCTTGCCTTGCCCTTGCGGTCGATTCCGGCGACGGTCAGCACCCCGGGGATCGTTGCCGGTGCCCCGACCTGCTTCATCCCACCGGCGCGGTTGCCGGCAGCTGCAACAATGACCACGTCGTGGTCCTCTGCGTATTTGAAAGCCGTGTCCCAGCTCGTGGGCCAGTCAGGCTGCGTGGATCCCAGCGAGATGTTGATAACCTTCGCGCCGTGATCAACCGACCATTTCACGGCCGCCGGCACCTGCTGCTCGACGGAGATCCCCGCGGGGTTCTCCGTACCCATCCACAACGAGACCGAGAGCAGCTCGGATTCCGGGGCCACCCCGATCACGCCGTTAGGACCAGGACCCGGTTTCGGGATCTCGATCTTCTTGGGTTTCTCGGGCGGATCTTCCTCTTCTTCTTCGGCGGTCTTCACGGCACGCTCATAGGCGATTTTCTGCGCTTCGGCATCCGCCTTGGCTTCGGCGATCGCCGCGGAGTTGTTTCCGCGCCCGGCAAGCAGCGTCGCCACCAACGTCCCGTGCTCCGGCAGCGTGCCCAGGGGCCTGGATCCGTCCGCCGCTCCGGCACCGGAGACGTCCTTGCCGCCGATGACGGCCCCGCGAAGATCGGGGTGGCTGGTGTCGATGCCGGTGTCGATAACCGCGATCTTGACGCCCTTGCCCTTGGAGGTTTCCCAGGCCTTCTTGATTCCCGAGGATTTCAGCCACCATTCCCCGTCCCGTGCCGGATCGGCATGTGCGGCGGGAACCACGGCGAAGGAAAACGACAGGCAGAGGAGAAAGGACAGGAGCGTGGCGGTGTAGCGGCGCACTCGGTGGCTCAAGTGTTCTCCTTGCGTTGTGCGTTCGGGTTGGGGCTGCAGTGACTAGTGAATCCGGCCAAGCCGCAAGGCGATCCCATCAAGAATATCGTGCTCCGAAGCGGTTGCCGTGGTGATCCTTCCCTCAGTGGCCTGGGCCACCCGTTCCAGGATGCATCCGAAGATCAGCGCTCCGGCGGCAATCACGTCCACTCTCCCGGGGTGCATGTAGCCAAGTGCGGTCCGGGTTTCACGATCCGCACCGAGCAGGAAACCAACGGAGGATTCAAGGTCCTTGATCTTCACCTCGGCACCGTGGATGCGCTGCGAATCGTAGTGATCCAGGCCCAGTGCCGCGGCGGTAATCGTGGTGATGGTTCCGGCGACGCCCACGATCCTCTCCACGAGGGTGAAGTCAACGCTCTGCTGGGCTTCGTCGATCACGGCGTTGACCTGGGCCCGTGCTGCCTCAATGCCCTCGGAGGTCGGCATCTCGTTGCCCCAGAAACGCTCGGTGAGCCTGACGCTGCCCATGTCCATGCTGCGCGATGCCACCGGCCCGTTCCCGTCGCCCAGCACAAATTCGGTGGATCCCCCGCCCAAGTCGATGACCAGGATGTGGCTTCCTGGAGTTGTTTCCACCACCGAGGTGGCCCCTGCAAAGGAGAGCGCCGCTTCGGTTTCCCCGGGCACGACCTCCGGATCCACGCCGAGGCGCTTGCGCACCCCGGCAACGAACTTATCCCGGTTCCTTGCATCGCGGGTGGCCGAGGTCGCAACAAAGCGAATATTGGTGGCTCCGTGTTCGCGGATCATCACGGCGAATTCGTCAATGGCCGCGAAGGTGCGTTCCAGGGCCTCGTCGGCGAACTCGCCGGTGGCATCGACTCCCTGGCCCAGTCGCACCAGACGCACCTCGCGCACCACGTCGGTGAGCACCGGACCCGCAGCGCTTTGATCGGTGTCCGCGATGAGCAGGCGGATCGAGTTCGTACCGCAATCGATGGCGGCAACCCGGTTGTTGTGCCCGGAGGCCCCCTCGGTCGGTGCCTGGGTGTCCTGTGTTGCTGCCGCTTCGCGGGCAGCCCGTGCCGCGGCACGCTCGGCCTTCTTCACGGCCGGGTCCACTGCCTGGGTCTTCACGTGGCGCGAGCGGTCCTGGCTCGGTGCCGGGCCAACGGTGTCCCAGGCTCCTGCGCATGTGCATTTCGCCGGGGTCCACCACTCGGCAATGGCTTCCAGTGCACGGTCGCCCAGCGGGTTCACGCCCGGGCCAGCAGCCAGCGAGTGTCCCACGAGCACATGCAGGCACTTGACGCGGGTGGGCATGCCGCCGGCGGAGACCCCGGCGATTTCGGCAACGGGGCCGGTGCCCGAACGTTCGCCGATGGCATCGCGCACGGCCAGGTATTGTTCATGGGCCCTGGCGTAGTGGGTGGCCAGTGCTTCGTCCTGTCCCAGCTCCGTGTTCATCTGGTTCATCAGCCCGGCGGCCTCCAGACGCGAGACCGCGGCGGTGATCCCGGGGTGGGTCAGGTAGTAGGTGGTCGGGAACGGGATTCCCGACGAGAGCCGGGGTGCGGTGGTGGCCACCAACGGGTTTCCGCAGATGCAGCGGGCACCGATTTCCACGACATCGCGTACCGGGCGGTTCAGCTGGCGGGACAAGGTCTCCAAATCCTCGGCGCTGGGCACTCGGGCTGCTGCATCGAGTGCTTCATGGTTTTGGTTCGCGGCGTCCACGGTTGGAAGCATCTCCTGGTGTTGGTGCGGGCAAGTCGTGTCTATGTTTTTCGAAGGCTCAGTCGGTGGCTGCGCGCTGCACCGAATCGAAGAGTGCATCGACCCAGGGAAGGTCCGTACGCACTTCCTTGGGGCTTTGGTTTGCTTCCCCGGGGTTCTCTTCCTCCGGCTTGTTGCCGACGACCATGTAGTTGCGTTCGCCGGGCATGACCAGGTTTATCCGGTCACGGGCCTGCTGCTTGATGTACAGCGGATCATCCCAGCGCGCTATTTGCTCCTTGAGCGCTTCCTGCTCTGCCTGCTTCGCCTCGATTGAGGTGCGCATGGTGGCGACCTCGTCGCGCTGGCGTGCATAGGTGCCAATGCTTGGAACCAGCAAAACGGCGAAGACGGACAGCGCGATACTCAGTGCCAGCAGCCGGCCAGAGAAGCTTCGTGCGGGAATGGGCTTCTTGGGTCCCGCCGCTTTCTTACGGATGGGTTTTTGCGCGGATCTCTCGTCCTTGCGCACCGCCCCGGAGAGCAGGTTCCTGTCCTCGATGCGGCGCTGCGATGCCGTCGCCTTCGGTTTGGGCTGCGGCTGGAGCTTCGCAGCGGGCGCGTGTTCGGCGGGCGCCTTGGGCTTGGGTGCCGGCTTTTTGGCAGTCAGCCTTGGAGTGACGGTTTCGGGCTTGCCCTCGTCGTTTATCTGGCCCATGGGGACGACCTTGGGCTCCTGCCCGGGACCGGGTACGCCCTTGGAAAGCCCGGCAACGCGCGGCGCAGCGGTCTCGGCCGGACGCTTCGTGCCCGCGGCCGAGTCCCCCGAGCGTGGCATGGGAGGACGTCGCGTGGCCATCGCACTCCTTGCCGTCTTGGGCCGGTGCCATCGCGCGTGGCTCCGGGAAAGTTGTTCCTGGGGTTCGGGTTTTCGGTTGGGAAAACAAAAACTCGTGGGGGAACCAAGAATAGTTCCCCCACGAGCCTACGTGTAATTACGGCTGTTTATGCACTGAAACGCGGGAAGGCACCAGCGCCGGCGTAAACCGCCGCGTCGCCGAGTTCTTCCTCAATGCGCAGCAACTGGTTGTACTTGGCAACGCGCTCCGAGCGGGCCGGGGCACCGGTCTTGATCTGGCCGGCGTTGGTGGCAACGCAGATGTCGGCGATCGCGGTGTCTTCGGTCTCACCCGAGCGGTGCGAGGTGATGGTGGTGTAGCCGGCGCGCTGGGCCATGGACACGGCGTCCAGGGTCTCGGTCAGCGTGCCGATCTGGTTGACCTTCACCAGCAGCGAGTTGGCCGTTGCCGAGGCGATGCCCCGCGAGAGACGCTCCGGATTAGTGACAAACAGGTCGTCGCCCACCAGCTGGACCTTGGCCCCGATGGCGTCGGTGAGGGTCTTCCAGCCTTCCCAGTCATCTTCGTCCAACGGGTCCTCGATGGAGACCAACGGGAAATCGGCAACCAGGGCTGCGTAGTAATCGCTCATCTGTTGGGCGTTGATCGACTTGCCTTCGAACTGGTAGGTGCCGTTTTCGAAGAACTCGGACGAGGCAACATCCAGGGCCAGGGCGATGTCCGAACCCGGGGTGTAGCCGGCGCGGATGATGGCTTCGGTGATCAGTTCAAGGGCCGCACGGTTGGATGGCAGGTTCGGCGCGAAGCCGCCCTCGTCACCCAGTCCTGTGGACAAGCCCTTTTCCTGCAGCACTGCCTTGAGGTTGTGGTAGACCTCAACGCCCCAGCGCAGGCCCTCGGAGAAGGTCGAGGCGCCGATCGGTGCGATCATGAATTCCTGGATGTCGACATCCGAGTCGGCGTGCGAGCCACCATTGAGGATGTTCATCAGCGGAACCGGCAGCACATGGGCGTTCGGGCCGCCCAGGTACTTGTACAACGGCAGGTTCGAGGACTCGGCTGCGGCGTTGGCCACGGCCAGTGATACGCCCAAGATGGCGTTGGCGCCCAGCTTGGCCTTGTTCGGCGTGCCGTCCAGGTCGATCATAGCGATGTCGATGGCGCGCTGGTCGGTGGCGTCCATCCCTTCGATGGCAATACCGATGTCATCGATGACGGCGCCGACTGCGCCAAGAACACCCTTGCCCTGGTAACGCTTGGGGTCTTCGTCGCGGCGCTCGGCTGCTTCGAAGGCGCCGGTGGAGGCGCCGGAAGGAACTGCTGCCCGGCCCATTGAGCCGTCGGAGAGCAGGACTTCAACCTCAACGGTTGGGTTGCCACGCGAATCAAGGATCTCGCGGGCGTGGATGGCTTCAATCAATGCCATGGGAAGGTACTCCTTCAAGGGGTGTGGATGTTGGTCGAACGTGAACTGCATCATGCAGGCGCCGTTGCCTGCTCCCTAGCCTAGCTTGGGGCACATCAAGTTCACGAAGTTGTTTCGCCGCGACTATGCGGAGGCTTGCGCAACGCGTTGGGCCACCACCAGGCGCAGGGCCCTTTCGGCGTCCAGGCCCCGTGCCTGGGCGATCCGGCACAGGGCAAGCAGTTGCTCCCCCAGCTCCCGCTCGTCCCACCGGTTCTGGTCGCACAGCGGATCGCCGCCGACCGGTTCATTCCCCGATGGCGAAAGAGCGGTGTCGGGCGTTTCGCCGCCTCCTGAGATCGCCGCGTGGCGCTCGGTGCGGGAAAGAAAGGTTTGCGCATACAAAAGGGCCGGCAGGTTGTTGGGCATGCCCGCTGCAGCGGATTCATTTAGCGGCTTCTCCGCGCGTTTGGCCCTGTCCCAGGACTCGATGATCTCGGCGATGGAATCCGGGAAGCTTTCCTTGAGGGTGCCGTCGGCATAAAAGACGTGGGTGTTGCGCCGGATCATTTTTGCGCCCAGGCCCTCCGCGATCGAGTCAAGGTCGAATCCGTGGCGTTCGGCCCCGATGGCCGCGTGCAGCACCACCTGCAACAGGATGTCTCCGAGTTCGCCTCCCAGCTCGGCATCCGGGGCGTGTGTTTCGATGGCCTCGGTGAGTTCGTAGGACTCCTCCAGGAGATACTGCACCAGGGATTCATGGCTCAAGGCTGCCGTCCACGCGCAGTGCTCGCGCAGCTGGGCAATGATCTCGACAAGCCTGTTGACCGGCTCACTCACTGATGCTTCTTCCTGTCTTGGCGGACCAAACGGTCCGTGGACCGGGTTGGACCGGTCCACGGGCACAAGGGCTGAAACCGCTTAGTCTTCGTCGTCGTCGTCGTCGAAGGACTCGAATTCGAAATCTCCGCCATCGTTTTGTTCATCGGCAAGCTGCTCATAGGCCTCGTTGATGAAATCGACCAGGGCTTCGCGTTCCTCCAGCGGAAGGAACGCGGCCTCGGCCGCGTTCAGCGTGAGGTCCAGGATGTCCTCGAGGTCGTAGTCGAAGGCCTCGACGAGCAGTTCGAACTCGTCCGAGAGGGTGGTGCCGCTCATCAACCGGTTATCCGGTGAGATGGTGACGTTGAAACCGGTCTGCACCAACAGATCGACCGGGTGGGATTCGATGCCTTCGCCGAATTCGGCGGTGGCTCCGGTCTGCAGGTTCGATGACGGGCAGATTTCCAGGGCGATGCCGCGGTCACGGACCCAGTTGGCCATCGGTCCCAGGTTGACCAGGCCGGTGTCCTCGCTGACTTCCTCGCCGTCGTCGTCGAGTCCGCCGAACTGGATTTCGATGTCCTCGGCAATGCGCACGCCATGGCCGAGGCGCTGGGCGCGGCCGGTGATCAAAGCATCCCGGATGGAATCGAGGCCAGCTGCCTCTCCTGCGTGGATGGTGGTGGGGAAGAAGTTCTCGGCCAGCAGGTCGAAGGCCTCTTTCATGCGCGAGGGCGGGAAGCCGACCTCCGCACCGGCAATGTCGAAACCGACGACGCCTCGGCTGCGGTGGCGCAGGGCGAGGGCGGCGATCTCCGTGCCGCGGTCCGTGTGGCGCATGGCGGTGACCAGCTGGCCGACCTGGATCGGGGTCCCGGCCTCGGTCAGCCTGTTGCTGGCTTCCTCAAGTCCCTCCTGGACCGCCTCCACGGCGTCATCCAGGGACAATCCCTCACGCAGGTGTTGCTCCGGTGCCCAGCGCACCTCGCCGTAGACCACGCCGTCGTCCACGAGGTCCTCGACGAACTCGCTGGCTACGCGGATCAGTGCCTCGCGGGTCTGCATCACGGCGATGGTGTGGTCAAAGGTTTCAAGGTAGCGTTCGAGGGAACCGGAGTCGGCCGAGGCCCGGAACCATGCGCCCAGTTCCTCGGGGTCGGTTGTCGGCAACTTGTGGTTCGCTTCGGCGGCCAGCTCAATGATGGTTTGCGGGCGCAATCCCCCATCGAGGTGGTCGTGCAGCGAAACCTTGGGCAGCGCCCGGAAGTCGAAGGATGGGTCATAGGCAATGTGGATCATCTCGTCAGTCACCCGCCCAGCCTAACGGTGCGTGTCCGGTTGCAACAGCCGGTGGCCGTGGTTTCGAAGCAATTGTTCACCCAACGCACCGGCGCTGTTCAGCTGCCACCCGTCGGCGTTACGCCGCCCTCCTGGGCTACGGCTGGAACACGCACCGTGCGCCGGAGCCCCACCATGGCCGCCGGATCGGTGGCAAACGGGTCCGGTTGATTGGTGCCCCTGCGCCCCAGGCGCACCAGCACCGCGTGGGACACCTTGTCAATGAGGTAGCCCATGACGATGGCCAGGCAGACCGAGATGGCGATTCCCAGCAGCTTGTTCTCATGGAACCATGCCCCGGCAGCCACTCCTATCGCCACCGAGTAACTGGCCCAGGTCAGGGATCCGGCGATGTCCAACAGGGTGAAGCGCCTGTAGGAAAAGCCCGTGGCCCCCGAGCTGAGGTTCACCACGACCCGCCCGATGGGAACGTAACGTGCCGTGAAAATGAGCATCGCCCCGCGCACGTTCAGTTCGCGGCCGGCAAAGTCGAAGAGCCGTCGGGTCCGTTCCCTGCGCATCCAAGCGAAACGCTCGGTCCCGATGCGCCGACCGAGCCTGTAGGCGATCTGGTCCCCGGCGATGGCCCCCGCGGCACCGGCGAGTATCAACAGGTAGAGGTTTGGTACCCCGGTTCCGGCGGCCACCACGGCCAGGGCCACCAACAGTGTCTCGGAAGGCAGCAGCGGAAGAAACCCGTCGACAAAGCAAAAGAGGCAGACGATAGGCAAGATCCACCACGCGTTCGCAGCGTGCACGATGGCTTCGTTTATCAGCTCCACAGCGATTATGCCGCGGAAAACGTTAAGCCGGGTTTGGGAAGTCGCCCCTTACCGTTCAGGGGTTTGGAACCCATTCCTCGGCTTAATATTTTGGCTTAACGTGTCTTGTATCCATGTTCCCAGTGGAAGGACAAGACAATGGATGCGACAGTTGCGGCCCTCGGCGATATCATCGTGACCGCATTGAAAGACGCCGACTACATGCAGTCGACAATCAACCAGTACCGCAAGTCCATCAAGTGGCTCGGGGTCCTGGCAGAAGAACAAGATGGCCAATACACACGCGCCTTGGGCAAGAAGTTCGCCTCAATGACCGTCAGCCCCCGGACCGGCAAATACAGTGCCCAGCGTCGTTTCGATTATGGCCGGCTGGTGTGCTTGCTCGACTCCTACGTACTCACCGGCACCGTGGACCTGTCCATGCGGCCCCGTGGATTGCAGAAGGAATTTCCCAACAGCCCGGAATTCGCCGACCTGTTGGATTCGTGGTCTCAAGACATGGAACAACGCGGATTGGCACGTTCAACACAAACATGTTTGGGTGGGTTAGCTTGCGAGTACTTGAGGTTTTTGGAAGCTGGCAGAGTTTCCTCATGGGATGCTGCCGACGGGGCCAGCGTCCTGGGCTTTCTTGAATCCCTTCGTGACAGGTGGGCTGCCTCAAACATGTGGTCGGCGGTATCAAGCTTCCGCCCATTCCTGAAATTCACGCAGCGTACAGACCTGCTTGATGCGCTGGCTTTGGCCCGCACAAAACGACACCATGACATCATTCCCATGATCGATTCCGGAGTTGAACGGCAAGTTGTTGACGCTTGCCAACACGGTTCAGTCACGGCACGAAATGCAGCGATTACCCTGCTCTGCCTGAGCACGGGCCTGCGCGCATGCGATATCCGTAGCCTGCAGTTGAAAGACATTCATTGGCGGGAAGGCACGATTGGGCTGGTGCAGCAAAAGACGGGCAACCCGTTGACGCTACCGCTAGCACCATTGGTCCTGGCCAAGCTTGCGCAGTATGTGCTTGAGGATCGGCCCACTTCCGATGCCCATGAAGTGTTTTTGAGGCTCAAGGCCCCACACGTTGCCTTGAGTGATCATGCAGCGATTTACGTGATCGTTAACAAGGTCTTCCATGCCTCGGGAATGAAAGATATGAAGGTTGGTACGCGGTCTCTTCGCTACAACGCAGCGTCCAAGTTGTTGCAGGCGGGCGCCGCTTTGCCAACGATTTCAGCGATCTTGGGCCATGCTCACACTGATTCAACAAATGTGTATTTGAGCGTGGACACTGAACAGCTACGCTCTTGCATTCTTCCGTTGCCGGGAGCTGGCTTGTGATGGGAAAATTTGAATTCACCAGTGTGTTTGCACGGGAACTGTGGCTGTTTCTTGCGTTCAAGGAAAGCATGGGTTGCGCTGGCGCATCACGAATCTACTACCTGCGCAGCTTTGATGCCTACTGCACGGAACATAACGTGCGGTCCTTTGACCAGCAAGCCATCGAAGGTTGGGTGCGCTTCAAGAAGTCATCACAACCAGGGTCCAGCCCCTCGTGGATGTCATACATCAGGGACTTCGGCCGTTGGATGCGTACCCACGAAAACCCCGACGCCTATGTGCTTGCTGAATCCTGGAAAAGCGAGTTCTACCGCTCTCAGCCCTACTTGTTGAGCAGCAAAGAAGTCGATGCATTCTTCGGATCCGCTACGGATCTTCAGACAACGTCTCCGTGGCGGTGGCAGTCCGTCGCATTCTTTGGGCTGATGCATTCGTGCGGGCTACGGACCTGCGAAACCCGAAGACTTCAACCCCAGGATGTCGACCTCACCGCAGGGTTCATCAACGTGTTGTGGTCCAAGGGCAACCGGAGCCGGCGATTGCCACTGAACGATCAGATCATCGCGGTCCTTGCCGATTGTGACAAGATCTCCCGTCAGCAATTCGGGCAACACCGTTCCGCGTTCTTTGTCTCTTCGACCGCCGCACCGGTAGCGCTGTCCACTCCCGGGGTCATGTTCAACAGGATCTGGAACCAAGCAGGTTTGCCGTTATCCCTCGGCGGCAAGCTACCTCATCCATATTCTTTCCGCCATCACTTCGCCTACGCGAACATCGAACGGTGGATGGCCGAAGGCCGAGACATCAACGCAATGATGCCCTATCTTTCGCGTTATATGGGGCATGCGACGCTGGACAGCACCTTTTACTACATTCACACATCACCGGACTTCATGGATGGCTACGCAACTCTCGTGCAGGAAAGCCAAGGAATGATTCCCGAGGTGGGATTCGAATGAAACACACGCCGCAAGAACCAACACCCAATTTCTGGGGTTACGCCCGGAACTACCTGCACGACTATCTGCCCCACGTGAGGGCACTGGCGCCGCGCAGCATCGAGGCTTACCGCATCAGCCTGGAAAACTACGTCAACTACCTGGTCACTGAGCAACACGTTCACCGCCAAGACATCAGCTTCGATCACTTCGAACGGCCATTCTTGAAGGCCTGGCTGGCATGGATGCGACAGGTCAAGGAATACCAGCCCACAACCATCGGATTGCGCCTGAGCGCCCTCAAAGCCTTCCTTGGGTTCGCTTCCGCCGAAGACCTGACCTTGGTCGCGGTTTATCAAGCAGCCAAAAACATCAAGGCCCCGACACCACCGCGTAAAGCCATTGAATACCTGCAGGAGAACGAGACAACGGCAGTCCTTGCCGCTTTCGATGGCAAGGACTTGAAGTCACGCAGGAACCGTATGCTGCTGATCCTGCTCTATGACAGCGGTGCCCGCGTCGGTGAGATCACGGGGCTCACCCTTGATGATCTGAAGCTGGAAAGGCCAGCCCACCTGACCCTAACCGGCAAGGGAGCCAAGAGCCGTATCGTGCCCTTGGGAGAGAAAACAGTTGAGCATCTCAGGGTCTATCTGGATGAGTTCCATGCGCGAAGCGCAGCCCACCGCGCAACGTGCCCCCTGTTTTATAGCTGGCACCGTGGACAAGCGATTGCGCTTTCCAGCGATACGGTTGCCGCCGTGCTCAAGAAAGCTGGAACACTCGGCCGTGAACAATGTTCCTCAATTCCAGGGAACCTTCACTGCCACATGCTGCGGAAGACCAAAGCCATGGACCTTTACAAGCAAGGCATCCCGCTTCCACTGATCATGCAGCTGCTCGGGCACGAAAGCATGAGCACCACCTCGGCGTTCTACGCCTTTGCGACCCTCGACATGATGCGAGAAGCCATGAACGCCGCCACACCTGCAATCAGCGACGCAACCACCGAAATGCTCAGCGAAGACAAGATTCAACTGCTCTATTCACTGAAATAACCAAAAATGTTAAGCCGAGGAATGGGTTCCAAACCCCTGAACGGTAAGGGGCGACCTCCCAAACTCGGCTTAACGTTTTCCGCGGCATAATCGCTGTTAAGCCGAATTCGGCTTAACAGCGAAACCGGCTTTCACTCTTCGGTGCCCAACGCCGCGTTCCCCCCGGGCACGGCGTGCCCGGGGGGAACGCGTTCCGCGTACTTCCCATTCTCCCGCACAAACCCGTGTTGGGCATCGTTCCACGGGTGGAAAGATGGACCGCACCCAAACGGCATCCACGGGCCGGGCCGGCGGGGAACGGACGGCCACCGGTTGATGTACGTTGCCCGGGCAAATCCCCTAGGAGGCGGAGATCCTCTCGTGGATCAGCACCATGTCGGGCCTGTTGCCCGCCGGCGCAATGCTTGCCGCGCGTTGCAAGGATTCCCGGGCCCTGGCGAAGCGTTCCGGGGTGTCGGTGAGCATCGTGGCAAGGGGCTGCCCACGGCGCACCACGTCCCCGGGCTTGGCGTGCAGACGCACCCCGGCCCCTGCCTGAACCGGATCCTGGCGGCGGGCACGTCCGGCGCCCAGGCGCCAGGCAGCCACTCCGACATCCATCGCGTCAAGGGAAGTGATGACGCCGTCGGCCTGCGCGTAGATCGTTTCCGATTCCTTGGCCACCGGGAGCGCTGCGCCGTTGTCCCCGCCTTGGGCGGCGATCATGGCACGCCATTTGTCCATCGCCCGCCCGTCCTTCAGCGCCGCGGCGACATCAACGTCGTGGATCCCTGCCCCGGCGAGCATCTCGGTGGCCAGGGCCACGGTCAGCTCCACCACATCGGCGGGCCCTCCCCCGGCCAACACCTCGATGGATTCTTCCACCTCGATGGCGTTGCCGGCGGTCAGGCCCAGCGGGGTGTCCATGTTGGTCAGCAGCGCGACGGTGTGCACCCCTGCATCGGTACCCAGGTTCACCATAGTGTTGGCCAGTTCGCGGGCATCCTGGATCGACTTCATGAAGGCGCCGGAGCCGACCTTGACATCGAGCACCAGCGCCCCGGTGCCCTCGGCGATCTTCTTGCTCATGATCGAGGAGGCGATCAGCGGGATCGCTTCGACGGTGCCGGTGACATCACGCAGTGCGTAGAGCTTCTTGTCCGCCGGTGCCAGCCCGGCACCGGCGGCGCAGATCACCGCACCGACTTCGGAAAGCTGGCGCATCATGGCCGCGTTGGACAGATCCGCACGCCACCCTTTGATGGCCTCGAGCTTGTCCAGGGTGCCGCCGGTGTGCCCCAGGCCCCGGCCCGAGAGCTGCGGGACGGCAACCCCGAACGCCGCGACCAGTGGGGCCAGGGGCAGCGTGATCTTATCCCCTACCCCGCCGGTGGAGTGCTTGTCGATGGTTGCCATCGCCAACCCTGCGGGGGTGCGCAGGGTTGAGAAGTCCATGCGTTGCCCGGAATTGATCATGGCAGTGGTCCAGCGGGAGATCTCCGCTCGGTCCATCCCGTTGAGCAGGATCGCCATGTTCAGTGCCGCCATCTGTTCCTCGGCGATGACCCCACGGGTGTATGCGTCGATGGTCCAGTCGATCTGCTCCGCGCTAAGCGTGCCGCGGTCGCGCTTGATGCTGATGATGTCCACTGCGTCAAAGTTCTCGGTGCTCATCAATGCTCCATTCGTGCCGGATCATTCCCGGACCTAGAGGTTGTGCGGCCCGAACGCGTCGGGCAGCACCTGTTCCATGGTTTGTATTCCGTTGGGTGTCATCAGCGCCATCCTTGACCCGCGGTGCTCGGAAAGCAGCTGGCGGCATCGCCCGCAGGGCATCAGCGCTGCACCTCGTGCGTCCACGCAGTAGAACGCGTGGAGCTTGCCGCCGCCGGTGGCAAAGAGCTCGCCGATCATGTTGCATTCGGCGCACAGGGTGACACCGTAGGCGGCGTTTTCGACGTTGCAGCCGGAGATGGTCCGGCCGTCCTCGGTCATGGCTGCGGCCCCGACCTTGAAGCTCGAGTACGGCGCGTAGGCACGGTTCATGGCCGCGACGGCTGCGAGCCGGAGTGCTTCCCACTCGGCTTCGCCGACCACGGGAAGGGTATTGGCGGCTTCGCTCATGGCATGCTCCCGCTAACCCTTGACATAGGGTTCGCCGACGGCCGCCGGAGCCCTGGATTTGCCGACCAGCCCGGCCACGGCGAAGATCGTGACCACATAGGGCAGCATCGCCATGAACTGGCTGGGCACCGGGGTACCGATGATGGTTAGGATCGACTGCAGGTTGTCCGCAAAGCCAAAGAGCAGTGCGGCGAAGAACGCACCGATCGGGTTCCATCGACCAAAGATCACCGCGGCCAGCGCGATGAAGCCACGCCCGCCGGAGATCTCCTTGGTGAAGGAGTCGATGGCGACCAAGGTGAAGAAGGAACCGCCGATCCCGGCTATCGCGCCTCCCATGACCACGTTGGTGAAACGCGTGGCGTTGACCTTGATGCCCAGGGTGTCCGCTGCCAAGGGGTGCTCGCCGACGGCGCGCACGCGCAGGCCCCAGCGGGTCTTGAACAGACCGATCCACACCGCGGCAACCGCAATGTACATCAGGTAGCCCACGATGGACTGACGGAAGAGGATCGGGCCGATGATCGGGATGGCAGAGAGACCCGGGATGTCGATGACCGGTAGGCGGCCCGGTGAGTTGTAAAGCTCCGGGTCCTCCTGCATCACGGTGGTGAACAGGAACCCGGTGATACCGGAGACCAGTACGTTGAGGACAACGCCGACAATGATCTGGTTGACCACGTATTTGATGGTGAAGATCGCCAGCACGACAGAGACCAGGGCGCCGGCCGCGGCGGCTGCCAGCAGGCCGAGCATCGGGTTGCCGGTGACCGAGGCGATGATCGCGGCGCTGAAGGCACCGCCGAGCAGCTGGCCCTCGATGGCGATGTTTACAACGCCCGCCCGCTCGCACAGCACACCGGAAAGCGAGCCGAAAACCAGCGGGACCGCCAGGGTCACCGATCCGGCGATCAACCCGGCCAGGGAGATCTGCGGGGTGCGGGCCCCGGAGACGACCCAGACGAGGAAGGAGAAGATGAACAGCGCGGCAAAGACCATCGGCACCCAGCCCGGTGTCGGGCGGCGCTCGCGGGCCATGAAGATCGAGTATCCGGCCAAGACGCACATGCCAAGGCCGAGTACGATACCGGTAGCAATGCCGGGCATGACCAAATCGGGCAGCATGAAGACGTCCCCGCCGGTGGAGATTCCGAAGGTTGCGCTCTGGTCAGAGCCGGCGAATCCGAAGAACACCAGTGACAGCAGGCCAACCACCGAGAGCATGATCGGGGTTTTGAAGCTCACCGGAGCAAGCGGGCGCATCTTGGTGGGCAGGGTTGGGGCCGGCGCGCTCATGCGCCACCTCCTTGGCTGGCAGGTGCAGCGGGCACGGGTGCCGCGTGCTTGGGGGGCTTGTTCTTGGGTTTCCTGTTGAGCCCGAACATGGCTCGCACCAGCGGTGGTGCTGCGATGAACAGGACAATCAGCGACTGGACAACCAACACGATGTCGATCGGGGTTCCCGTGGAGATCTGCATGGTCACCGCACCGGCGCGGAATGCCCCGAAGAGCAGGCCGGCGAAGAACGTGCCCCAAGGGGTGGACCGACCCAGCAGGGCAACGGTGATGGCGTCAAAACCCAGCGAGGCGGCAATACCGGCAGTGAGCACCTTTTCGGTGCCCGCCACCTGGGCAACACCGGCGGCGCCGGCCAAGGCACCGGCGATGGCCATGACCAGGATGGTGGAGCGGGCCACGTTCACCCCGGCGGTGCGTGCGGCGGCGGGGTTGATGCCCACGGCACGGAACTCGAATCCGATGGTGGAACGCTTCAGGATCCAGGCAACCAGGACCGTCAACAGGATCGCCATGACGAATCCCAGGTGCAGGCGCGAACCCGGCAGCGCCGGGAACACCGCGTTGGCATCGAGGATCGGGGAGATCGGATTGGTCTCCCCCGGGCGCTGGAACGCCGTGGTGTTGAGCAGGAAGTCAAGGAAGTACAGGGCCACGTAGTTGAACATGATCGTCAGGATCACTTCATGGGCCCCGGTCCTGGCCTTGAGCAAGCCCACCAGCCCGCCCCAGATGGCGCCGCCGACCACGCCCATGAGGACCACCAGCAGCAGGTGGATCCCGATGGGCAGGTGCCAGGCGAAACCGGCATAGGCGGCCATGATGGCGCCGATGATGATCTGGCCCTGGGCACCGATGTTGAACAGGCCCGCGCGGAAGGCCAGGGCAACGCCCAGGCCTGCGCAGATCAGCGGGGTGGAAACCGTGAGGGTCTCCAGGAACGGGGCGAAGCCCTGGTTCGAGTTGTAGATCGAGCCTTGGAAGAGCGAGACGTAGGAGTCGGTCCCCGCGGCCCACAGGGCGCCGAAGAAGTCCGAAGGCCTTGAGAAGAGGTAGCCGGCGGTCTCCGCGACCTTGGCGTCGGTCGCGGCTATCAAGAAGCCGCCGAGCACCAAGGCAACGAACACCGCAAGCACCGAGACGAGCCCGGGGCCCTGCGTGACCTTCACCCAGACGCTTTGTTGGCCGTCTTGGATGGTGTTGGTGTGAAGCGGCGGCGGAGCGCCGGGGGAAAGTTCGCTCTGGCTCACGCGAAGTCTCCTTCTATGTCGTCGGGGGAATCCTTATGTGCGTCATCGGCTTCCTCGGGCGAAACGCCGGCCATCATCAGGCCCAGGACATCACGCGGGGTGCTGGCATCCACGATGCCTATGAGCCGGCCCTTGTAGAGCACGGCAATACGGTCCGCGAGCTGGAGAACCTCGTCCAGCTCGGTGGACACGATCATGACCGGGGTGCCTTCGTCGCGTTCGGTCACGATGCGGCGGTGCAGGAACTCGATGGAGCCCACATCCACCCCGCGGGTGGGCTGGGAGGCGATGAACAGGCGCAGCGGGCGGGAAAGCTCGCGCGCCATCACCACCTTTTGCTGGTTGCCGCCGGAAAGCGAGGAGGCGAGGTTTTGGGCCGAGGGGGTGCGCACGTCGAACTCGGCGACCCGTTGTTCGGCGTTCTTCCTGATCTCTGCGGGGCGCATCGAGATGCCCTTGGCAAAGGGGGGCTTGTCGTACAGGTCAAGGATGAGGTTCTCGGCAATGGTGAAGTCCGCGACCAGTCCGTCCGATGTACGGTCCTCGGGCACGAAGCCGATGCCTGAACCCAGCACCTGCTTGACGCTGCGGCCCAGCAGTTCCTTGCCCTCGAGCGTAATGGATCCGGTGACGCGGTCCTGGATACCCAGGATCGCCTCGGTGAGTTCGGTTTGCCCGTTGCCTTGGACACCGGCAATGGCAAGGATCTCTCCGCGGCGGATCTCGAAGCTCAGGTCATCAATCACGCGTTGGCCGGTGGTGGAGGTGACGGTGAGGTTCTTGACGGTGAACGCGACCTCGCCGGTGTCCGCCGGCGTCTTGTCCATGGTGAGCTTCACCTCGCGGCCCACCATCATGGAGGCCAGTTCGGTGGTTTCGGCACTTGGCGGGGCGTCTCCCACGACGCGGCCGCGGCGAATCACCGTGATCACGTCGGAGACGGCCTTGACCTCGCGCAGCTTGTGGGAGATGAAGACGATGGAGGTGCCATTGCTGCGCAGCTGGCGCATGATGTCCAGCAGCTCGTCGGTTTCTTGGGGTGTCAGCACTGCGGTGGGCTCGTCGAGGATCAGTACCTCTGCGTTGCGCACCAATGCCTTGATGATTTCCACGCGCTGCTGCACACCCACCGGAAGGTCCTCGACCAAAGCGTCGGGGTCAACGTCGAACCCGTACTTGTCGGAAATCTCGCGGATCTTCTTCCGGGTGACCTCCAGGTCCAGGAAATCCCCGGCCTTGGTGGCCTCGGCGCCCAAGGCGACGTTCTCCGCAACGGTGAAGACCGGAATCAGCATGAAGTGCTGGTGCACCATGCCGATGCCCGCTGCCATTGCATCGCCGGGACCGCGGAAGGAAACCGGCTTGTCATCGACCAGGATGCGTCCGGCCGTTGGCTCGTAAAGGCCGTACAGGACGTTCATCAGCGTTGACTTGCCTGCCCCGTTTTCGCCGAGCAGGCAGTGGATCTGCCCCTCTTCGACGACGAGGTCGATGTTCTCGTTGGCGTAAAACGATCCAAACGCCTTCGAGATTCCTTGGAGTTCGAGTTTCACGACACCACCATTCTTGGTTATCAGATACCGATGGCGGACCTAGTGGGTCCTGCCATCGCCGTGTCCCTAACGGTATGTTCCTTCAGACTATGCAGGCCAAAGGCGCGCTGCCGGCCCCGAACGCCTACTCCTGGAGGGAGCCGGCGTTAGGGGCCGGCAGTGCGCCGGATGGTGCTGGGTCAATAGGTGCACCGGAAATGGGTGCTAGGACTTCGGGCTGGAGTCCGATTCGACCTTGATCGAACCGTCGATGATCCCGGCCTTCAGTGCTTCGAGCTCGGACTTGGTCTCGTCGGAGACCTTGGAGTCGAAGTCGTGGAACGGTGCCAGTGCGACGCCGCTGTTTTCCAGCGTGCCGACGTAGGCGGTGGAATCGAAGTTCCCGGCCTTGTCCTCGGTGATGACCTTCTCGACTGCTTCGTCCATAGTCTTGATGACCGAGGTCAGCATGACGTCCTTGTAGTCAGGCGCGGTCAGGAATCCATCGGAGTCGACCCATACCAGTGAGGCGGACTTGCCCGATGCATTGGCAGCCTTCACGGCAGCGCCGGCGCCCTTGCCGACCGGTCCCGCCACGGGCATGATGACGTCCGCACCCTGGTCAAGGAAGTTCTTGGTGACCTGCTTGCCCTTGTCCTGCTTCTCGAAGTCGCCGGTGAAGGTGCCGTCCTGCTTTTTCTTGTCCCAGCCAAGGAGTTTGATGTCCTTGTTCTTGTCGGTGTTGTACTTGTCAACGCCGTCGGCGAAGCCGTCCATGAAGATGGTCACGGTCGGGATCTTGATACCGCCGAAGGTGGCAACGGTTCCGGTCTTGGACTGCGCTGCCGCGGTGTAGCCGGCAAGGTACGCGGCCTGGGCCGTGTCATAGATGATCGGTTTGATGTTCTTGATCGGGTCGGCGTATTCGAAGTCAACGATCGCGAAATGCTTCTCAGGATTGGCTTCGGCGGCGGCCTTGGTGGCATCTCCGAGCAGGAAGCCAACGGTGATGGTCAGGTTGCAGTTCGCGCTCATCATGCCGTTGAGGTTGGTGGCGAAGTCGGAGTTGGCCTTGGACTCGGCGCTCTTGGGCTTGAATCCGAGGTCCTTGCCGGCCTGGGTCAGGCCGCGGAAGGAGGATTCGTTGAAGGACTGGTCGTCGAACCCGCCGGAGTCCGAAACGATGCAACCGAGGTAGTCGGAGGATGCTGCAGAGCCGGAAGCCCCACCGTCCTCGGGTGCTGCACCACAGCCGGAAAGTACGAGTGCCGAAATGCCGAGCGCGGCTGCTGCCATGCCGGTCTTGCGCTTGATGGTGCGCATAGGGTTTTCCTCCATAAAGTTACGAGCTACAAGTCATGGCTTGGATGTGCAACGGGCGCCCCTCGCCGATTTCGGCACCGTGGTTAGCCACCTGCGGTGCCAAGCGTGAGTGGGTACTCGCCGATCGACGGATCGCCTTGAAAAGACGAAAACCATTGATCGGAAAGGACCTCTTCACACCCACATAGCCTAGCCTGTAAAACGCTTAACGTGAGGAGCGCAAATATAACAACCAGATAACGCTGCGCGTATCCGCTAGCTGCCCGGATTCGCCCGTAACTGGGCAATCGCCCGCATGGCAGCGGCCGTCATGACTGTAACGCCAACCTCGATGGCTGACTCGTCGGGGATGTAGTCCCCCCGATGCAGGTCGTAGTCCTCGCCCCCGGGGGTACGGGTACCAAGGCGCATCATGGCACCGGGAACCTTGTTGGTCATCCAGGCGAAATCCTCCCCGCCCATGGACTGCGGGGTGAGCACGATGGCCGGTGAACCAAGCTCTGAGCGGGCCGAGTCCTCGATGAGGTCGGTCTCCTCCTCGGTGTTGATCACCGGGGGGACCCCGCGGATGTGTTCGAGTTTGACCTCGACGCCGTACGGGCTGGCGATCTGGCGCACGACCTCGTCGAGCATGTCCCCGGCGCCTTCCCAAGCCTCGCCGTCCAGGCAGCGCATGGTGCCGGCCATGTATCCGGTGCCCGGGATCGCGTTGGGTGCGCTTCCCGCGTGGATCTGTCCCCAGACAACCGAGACAGCGCTGCGTACGTCGATGCGGCGTCCAAGCACGGCAGGTACGTTGGTGGCGATCTGGCTCATCGCGAATACCAGGTCCTCGGTCAGGTGCGGGCGTGAGGTGTGTCCGCCGCGTCCGTTGAGCTCGATCTTGATGGTGTCGCTCGCGCTGGTGATCGCCCCGATGCGGGTGCCGATCTTTCCGGCGTCGATGCGCGGCTCGCAGTGCAGTGCCAGGATCCGCGGGACATCGTCGAGTACACCGGCGGCGATCACCGCCAACGCGCCGCCGGGCATTTTTTCCTCGGCCGGCTGGAAGATCACCCGGATCCGTGCCTGCAGCCCGGAATCGTCGTCAATCGCCTTTAGCGCCTTGGCGACCCCGACCATCACGGTGGTGTGGATGTCGTGGCCGCAGGAGTGCGCCACCCCGTCAACGACCGAGGAGTATTCAAGGCCCGTTTCCTCCAGGATCGGCAGCGCATCGATGTCCGCGCGCAGGGCCAGGGCGATGGGCCCGGTGCCGATGTCGACGTAGGCGCCGGTCTCTTCGAGGGCGATCGGTTCCAAGCCTGCCTCACGCAACCGGTTCATGATGCGTTCGGTGGTCTTGTACTCCACGAAGGAAAGCTCCGGGTTGGCATGGATCTCGCGACGGAATTCCACCAGCTCGTCCATCAGGGGCTTGACCCATGGCTTGACGGAGGGCAGTCTCAGGTCTTGATTCATACTGGTGCGCACCTTATCGACAATACGCGTTTGGACCTGCCCTTGGGCAGTGGACTTCGAATTGTTGCCTCGGGCCGCTTCGTGCTGCCGATTGCCGGTGGGCACCGCAAGGGCCGCTGCCTGCGGTGCGTAAAACACGCCGGAGCAGGGGCCCTTGCCAGAACCAAGGCACTTAGGCGTTGTTCTTGATCATCTCGGCGCAGCGTTCACCGATCATCATCACGGTGATGTTCGGGTTCACGGTGACCAGTGCCGGCATCACCGAGGCGTCGGCAACGCGCAGGCCGGAAACGCCCTTGACCCGCAGCTCGGGATCAAGCGGGGACATCGAATCCGTTGTCGCACCCATGCGCACCGACCCGGCTGGGTGGTACACGGTGTTGTGCGTTCGGGTGATGTAGTCGGCAATCTGCTCGTCGCTTTGCACGTCCTTGCCCGGGTACAGCTCCGCCCCCGCCCATTCAGCCAGCGCCGGCTGCGAGACGATGTCCCGGGCCTTGCGGATACCTGCGATCATGACGGCCATGTCGTGGCCCTCGGGATCGGTGAAGTAGCGCGGGTCGACCTTCGGCTTGTCGCGGTAGTCGCGGCTGCGCAACCGCACGGTGCCGCGGGATCTGGCCCGGGTCACGTTCGGGGTCAGGCAGAAGCCGTTCTCCGTGGTCGGGTAGCCCTGGCGAGCGGTGTGCATGTCAAAAGGCACCGATCCGTAGTGCATCATCAAATCCGGGCGGTCAAGGCCCTCGACGGTGTTGGAGAAGATCCCGATCTCCCACCACTGGGTCGATTCGGTGACCATCGGCTTCTTGGCTTCCCACTGGATCACGCCCTCGGGATGGTCCTGCAGGTTCGATCCCACGCCGGGGGAATCGACGAGCAGCTCGATGCCGTGGGCGGCCAAGTGCTCGGCTGGGCCTATCCCGGAGAGCATCAGCAGCTTGGGCGAATAGATGGCACCGGCCGAGAGGATGACCTCGTGGCGGACTGCTAGGTGTGTGGTGCGGCCAAAGGCGCTCTCCACCACGTCAACGCCGGTGCACTTTTTCGAGCTATCGAATCCCAGCTTCTTGGCATGAAACCCGGTGAGCAGCGTGAGGTTCTTCCTCTGCACGATTGGATGGATGTAGGAGACCGATGAGGAAGACCGGGTTCCGTCGGGCTGCCTGTTGATCTGAAAGAAGTTTGCCCCGTTGAGCACCGTTTCGTTGTTGTTGAACCTCGCGCGCGGGATCCCTGCTTGTTCGCAGGCATCGAGCACTGCCACCCCGCAGGGGTCGTTGGGCGGCACGTTCATCAGCTTCACCGGTCCGGAGTCCCCGTGGTGGGGCGCTTCGGGTCCGGCGTCCTCGTTGGTCTCGAGCTGCTTGTAGAGCCGGAACCCGGTTTCGGCGTTCCATCCGGTGGCTCCGTGCTCGGTTTCCCATGCGTCCAGGTCCTCGGCCGGGGCCCAGAAAGCGATGCAGGAGTTGTGGCTCGAGCAACCGCCCATGACCTTGGCCCGGGAGTGGCGCATGAAGGAGTTGCCGCTTTGCTGCTCCTCGATCGGGTAGTCCCAGTCGTAGCCGGATTCCAGCAGTTCCATCCATCGGTCCAGTTGCAGGACCTCCTCGATCCCCCGGTCATCCGGCCCGGCCTCGACCAGTGCCACCCGCACATCGGGGTTTTCGCTCAGCCGCGCGGCAATGGCCGCACCGGCGGAGCCTCCGCCGACGACGATGTAGTCGAATTCGGCGTCTTGGGTTGTGGTGTTCTCGGTGCCCACGTGTTGGTTCTTCAATGCTGAAAGCCTTTCTATGCCCTTGAGTCGAACCAGCCGGTGACTTGGGGGTCGAGGTTCTGGTATATGTGCTTTGCTTCCTGGTATTCACCCAGGCCCATGGGTCCCAGCTCCCGGCCGATGCCGGATTGGCCGAAGCCGCCCCATTCGGCCTGCGGGAGGTAGGGGTGGAAGTCGTTGATCCACACGGTCCCGTGGCGCAGCGCCCCGGCGACACGCTGGGCCTTGCCGGCATCCTGGGTCCAGACCGCTCCGGCCAGCCCGTAGTCGGTGTCGTTGCCGATGGCCACCGCCTGCGCTTCGGTGCTGAAGGTTTCCACGGTGATCGTGGGGCCGAAGGCCTCGTCCTGGGCCACGGACATCGAACCGGTGACCTTATCAAGCACGGTGGGCATGTAGTAGTGCCCGGCTTCCAGGTTCTCCCCGTCCGCATTGGTGGCCGCGCGTCCGCCGCAGCGCAGCCGTGCGCCCTCGGCGATGCCGCGGTGCACGTAGGCATCGACCTTTTCCAGGTGCTCGGCGGAGATCAACGCCCCGGTTTCCGCGTTCTCGTCGAAGGGTCCGCCCTGCCGGATGAGCTTGGCTCGGCGCACCAGTTCGTCGACGAAGGATTCGGCAATGGATTCCTCGACGACCAGGCGCGCGCCGGCGGAGCAGACCTGGCCGGAATGCACGAACGCGCCGTTGAGGGCGTTGTCCACCGCGGCATCGAAGTCGGCGTCGGCGAAAACGACGTTGGGGTTCTTCCCGCCCAGTTCCAGTGCGACCTTCTTCACGGTTCCCGCCGCGGCCGCGGCAATGACCTTGCCGGTGGCCAGTCCCCCGGTGAAGGAGACCATGTCCACGTCTCGGTGCGCCGAGAGCACCGGGCCCACGACCGAACCTGCACCGGTGACCAGATTGGCCACACCGGCAGGCAGGCCCAGTTCATCAAGCACGTCCATCATCAGCACGGAGGTGGAGGGAGTGAGCTCGGCGGGCTTGAGGATGAAGGAGCAGCCGGCGGCAAGTGCCGGGGCGATCTTCCAGGCGGCCTGCAACAGCGGGTAGTTCCACGGGGTGATCATGGAGACCACGCCGACCGGCTCAAAGACCACGCGCGAGACGATGTTGGCATCCCCCGCATCCACGACCCGCCCGGCGTCCAGCCCGGCGGCCTTGCCGAAGTACGTGAAGCTGTCCGCGATGGCCTCGATGTCCAGGCGGGCCTCATACATGCGCTTGCCGGTGTCCAGCGCCTCGGCTCGGGCGAATTCCTCTTGGCGCTCCATCAGCCGGGAAGCGACCTTGAGCAGGAACTCGCCACGTTCGGAGGCCGGGACCTTGGCCCAGGCGCCCGAGTCAAAGGATGCGCGGGCCGCGGCGATGGCACGTTCCGAGTCTGCGGCGCTGCCTTCTGAGACCGTCGCCACGTGTTCCCCGCTACCAGGGCAGGTGATGTCCCGGGTTCCGCCGTCGACTGCCGGGCTCCAGGACCCGTTGATGAAAATGGTGTCGGTCATGAGAGTGAGCCTTCCCTTGTTGTTTGCGCGCTATCTGGTGTTGCAGCCTCGGTGGCCGGGTTCTCGAAGTCCGCGTCCCAATCCGTCTTGGGCGCGGTGGCTTCGGCGATCGTGCTGGGCCCATCCATGTTCTCCTGCTCGCGCAGGAAGGAGAGATGGATTTCGTACTGGTCAAGTACGTCGCCGATGATCTGTTCGCGGGTGCAACCCATGAGGTCGTATCCGTGGCTACCTTCGAGCGAGAAGACTTCCAGGCGATAATACTGCTCCCCGGTGGAGGAGTCCCGCGCGTAGCTGGGGACCTTGAGCGCGACCGGGTGGACCTGGTACTTGAACGGGCGTTCGGTGCCGTGCGGGACCACGAGGTCAACGGAATTGACGCCAAGCTTGCCGACCGGTTCCAGTACCAGTTCACCAATGACCCCGGAGCGGGCGAACTCGGTGGTGACCTCTTCAAGTGCCGGCTGAACGACTTCTTCGACGAAGCGTTGGGCCTGGCGCTTGCCGGGGTAGGCCATGGTACGGGCCAGTCGTTGGCGCCAGCTGCGCCGCTGGTCCACCCCGGAGGATCCGGTGCGCGAGGTCAGGACGGTGTGCAGGGTGTTCTTGTAGCTTCCGGCCAACGCGCGTTCCACGCGTAGTGCCTTGTAGAGCCCCAGCATGATGAACACCAGCACCACGGAGAACGGCAGCCCCATGATCACCGTGGCGTTTTGCAGCGTCGGCACCCCGTCGACCAGGAGCATCGCCAATGTCAGCAGGCCGGTGGCCATCGACCAGAAGACGCGCACCCACTTGGGCCCGTCGGAATCGGCGTCGTTGAGGTGCGAGGTGAAGTTCGCCATCACCAAGGCGCCGGAGTCGGCACTGGTGACGTAGAAGAGCAACCCGGTGAAGGTGGCGATCGCCGCGATCAGCGGGAGGGCCGGGTACTGCTCAAGCATCGAGTAGAAGGCCCGCTCCGGATGGTTCATCGCCACGTCCCCGAAGGCGGCGTTGCCGTTTCGCACCAGGTCCAGGGCGCTGTTGCCGAAGATGGAGATCCACAGCAGGATGAACGCGAAAGGGACAACCAGTACGCCGGTGATGAACTGGCGGATGGTCCGGCCGCGTGAGATGCGGGCCAGGAAAAGCCCGACGAACGGGGCCCAGGCGATCCACCAGGCCCAGAAAAACAAGGTCCAGCCGTTGAGCCAGTCATCGGGGCGGTCGTAGGCGAAGGTGTTCAGTGCCATGCCCGGGAAGCGGGAGATCGTGTCCCCGACATTCAGGATGATCCCGTCAAGCAGGTAGCGGGTCTTGCCGGCAAACAGCACGAAGAGCATCAGTGCGACGCACAGGATCACGTTGATCTCGGAAAGCCGGCGAATGCCCTTTTCCACCCCGGTCAGCACCGAGATCGTGGCCATCACAACGGCGATGACGATCAGTGCGATCTGCCACGAGGTGCTTTCCCCGACGCCGAACATGAAGGAGAGCCCGAAGTTCAGCTGGGCGACGCCGATGCCCAATGAGGTCGCGATGCCGAAGATGGTTCCCAGCACTGCGGCGATGTCCACGCCGTGGCCCAGCGGGCCATGGATACGCTTGCCAAGGATCGGGTAGAGGGCCGAGCGGATGGACAGCGGAAGGTTGTGCCGGTAGGCGAAGTAGCCCAGCGCCAAACCGATCAACGCGTAGAGCCCCCACCCGAGGATCCCGTAATGGAACAGCGTCCAGACCAAGGCCTGCCGCGCGGCCTCGACAGTGCTTCCGTCACCGGTGGGTGGGGCCAGGAACTGGGCCACGGGCTCGGAGACCGAGAAGAACATCAAATCGATCCCGATGCCGGCGGCAAAGAGCATCGCCGTCCAGGTGAAGAGGTTGAAGGTCGGCCGGGAGTGGTCCGGGCCCAACCGGGTCTTGCCGACCTTGGAGAGCGCCACCCCGATGACGAATACCAGGGCCGTGACCACGACCAGGGAGTACCACCAGCCGAAAGTCGAGCCCACCCATGTGACGGCAGTGCCGATGAGGGCGTCGGCGTTCTCGGTGAAGAGGATCGCCCACAGGGCCACGGCAAGGACTCCGGTGGCGGAGCCGAAGAACACCACTTTGTTGACGCGGTTTGGTCCCGCGGCGGGCGGGGTCTCGCTTTCGGGCTTGTCGTTGGGCGTAGGGGGTCGTGGTGAATACTTAACGGCACTCATGGATCAGGAGCATAGCAACGAAATGGGGAGCGTACGGCGCTCGTGTACGCCTACCACATGGGCTTTCGTGAGATTCTTCACCGATGTTGAATACGCGCCAAAAAAATGTTACTTCTCGGTATTTCGGGGATTCCGAACGCAAAGCAACCAGCCGGAACGACCGGAAAACCATTTTTCCCAAAGAAACAAGTTTCCGGCGTGTCCCGTGGCGGGGAAGCTGCGGGCCGGCCCTTACAGGACGTCGACAGCGCCCTCTGCCTTGAGCTTCTCCACGGTGCTCTTCACCGACTGCGCATGTTCCTTGGTGGTGACCAGCAGCGCATCCGGTGTGTCGACAACCACCACGTCGTCGATGCCAATCAAGGCAATCACGCGCTTGGAGTCGGTGACCACGACACCGGTGGCGTTGTCCGAGTACACCCGCGGATTGGACCCCACGACAGTGACTCCCGTTTTTTCGCTGGCCGGGTTCAGCCGTCCGATGGCGGCGAAGTCCCCCACGTCGTCCCAGTTGAAGACACCGGGGATCACGGCCACGTCCCCGGCCGCTGCGGCGGGCTCGGCCACGGCGTAGTCGATGGCCGTCTTGGGCAGATCGGGCCAGATGCGGTTCATGGTCTCGACCCTGTCGCCGGTTTCCCAGGCTGCCGCTATTTCCATCAGGCCATCGTGCAGCAACGGCTCGCTGCGCTTCAGGTGCTCGAGCATCAGTGACACCGGAGCGACGAACATGCCGGCATTCCACAGGTAACCACCGTCGGCCAGGTAGCCACGTGCCGTGTCTTCGTCTGGCTTTTCCACAAACTCGACCACGTCGCGTGCCGTGGGGGCGCCGGAAACCTCGAGCTTCTCCCCCGCCCTGATGTACCCGAAGCCGGTTGACGGCAGGGTGGGACGGATGCCGATGGTCACGATCTTGCCGGTGGCTGCGGTATGGATGGCCTCGCGCACGGCATCCTGGAAAACCTCGACCGGGACAATGACCTGGTCGGCGGCGAAGGACCCCATGATGGTCTCGGGGTCGCGAAGGTAGAGGATCGCGGCGGCCAGGCCGATGGCCGCGGCGGAGTCCTTCGGGTCCGGCTCCAGGACAAGATTCAGGTCATCAAGCTCCGGAAGCTGCGCCAGCACCGCGGTCCGGTGGGCCCGGCCGGTCACCACCATGATGTTTTCACCGGCCAGCGGGATGAGCCGCTCGTAGGTGGCGCGGATCAGCGTTGATCCCGAGCCGGTCAGGTCGTGGAGAAATTTAGGGGCCGCGGCGCGGGAAAGCGGCCACAGACGAGTGCCGACGCCTCCGGCGGGGATGACCCCGTGGAATCGTGCCAAGAGTTCTGCGTTCATCCGTCTAAGGGTAATGGATGAACCTGATGAATCCCTCGTCGACAAGCACAAAAATAGGACACTCCTACCTGCTCTATTTCGCGGATTTTCCGGATATCCAACGAACCGAAAGGTTGATCCGGTGAGCCTACTCACACGCCGCAGGGAAATAATGGGCAGCGCCCCCCATGGTGGTCTAAGATCAGGCAAAGGAACGCTCGCACCAAGGCGTCAATTTAGTGTGTGGAAGATACACATGCGCCCTTGCGAGACATGGAGGTTAATTCAGTGTCGAAGGCTTCGTCAGGCACCCTCTACCGCGGCCGCGAAGGCATGTGGTCTTGGGTAGGGCACCGTATAACGGGTGTCGTTATTTTCTTATTCCTTTTGGTCCACGTGCTCGACACGTCCTTGGTCCGGGTAGCCCCCGGCGCCTATGACGCGATCATGGCCAGCTACAAGAACCCGTTGATGGCCTTGGGCGAGACCGCTCTTGTCGCTGCCATCGTCTTCCACGCATTCAATGGCCTTCGCCTGATCTTGGTCGACTTCTGGAAGCAGGGAACCAAATACCACCGCCAGATGCTCTGGGGCGTCCTGGCGCTGTGGGTCATCACCATGGTGGGATTCTCCATCCGCCACCTGTCAATCGCCTTTGGAGGTCACTAACCCATGTCGGCTGATATCGCTGCACCCCGCAGCCAACGACTTGACCCGAAGTATGTCCGCGCACGCAAGTCCCGTGGAAGCTTCGAGATGGTCGCATGGCTTTTCATGCGACTCTCCGGTGTCGCACTGATCATTTTGATCTTCACTCACCTCTTCATCAACCTCATGGCCGGAGACGGAATCTCCGGGATCGACTTCGGCTTCGTGGCCGGCAAGTGGGCCAACCCGGTTTGGCAATTCTGGGACTTGGCGATGCTCTGGTTGGCCATGCTGCACGGCACCAACGGCGTGCGCACCATCATCAACGACTACGCCCAGAAGCATTCCACCCGTGCGTGGCTCAAGGGCATTCTCTACGTAGCCACCATCGTCATCGTTGTTCTGGGCACTCTGGTGATCTTCACCTTCGATCCTTGCATCGCCGGTAGCACCCTTACGGTTTGCCAGTAATCTTCGGCCCTCGTTCGCCGACGCAAAGAATTCAAGAAAAGAGAGCATCAGGTATGCAGGTACACAAGTACGACGTCGTGATTGTCGGAGCTGGCGGCGCAGGTATGCGCGCAGCCATTGAATCCGGCCAGCGCGCACGTACGGCCGTTCTCACCAAGCTTTACCCGACCCGTTCGCACACCGGTGCAGCGCAGGGTGGCATGTGTGCAGCACTGGCCAACGTAGAGGAAGACAACTGGGAATGGCACACCTTTGACACGGTCAAGGGCGGCGACTACCTGGTTGACCAGGATGCAGCGGAGATCATGGCCAAGGAAGCCATCGACGCGGTGCTTGACCTGGAAAAGATGGGCCTGCCCTTCAACCGCACACCCGAGGGCAAGATCGACCAACGGCGCTTCGGCGGGCACACCCGTGACCACGGCAAGGCAGCCGTGCGCCGCGCCTGCTACGCAGCGGACCGCACCGGGCACATGATCCTGCAAACGCTGTACCAAAACTGCGTCAAGCACAACGTTGAGTTCTACAACGAGTACTACGTCTTGGACATGCTCTTGGTTGAGGAGGATGCCTTCCGCGAGGATGGCACCGCCTACAAGCAGAAGCGCGTTGCCGGCGTGGTCTCTTACGACCTGGCGACCGGCGAACTCCACGTCTTCCAGGCCAAATCCGTCATCTTCGCCACCGGAGGTGCCGGCAAGGTCTTCAAGACCACTTCCAATGCCCACACCCTCACTGGCGACGGCATGGGCATCGCCTTCCGCAAGGGCATCCCGCTCGAGGACATGGAATTCGTCCAGTTCCACCCGACCGGGCTGGCCGGACTGGGCATCCTGCTTTCCGAGGCTGCACGTGGCGAAGGCGCCATCCTGCGCAACTCCGAAGGCGAGCGCTTCATGGAGCGCTATGCCCCGACCATCAAGGACCTCGCACCGCGTGATATCGTCGCCCGGTCGATGGCCAACGAGGTGCGGGAGGGTCGCGGTTGCGGCCCGAACAAGGACTACGTCCTGCTGGATCTGACCCACTTGGAGCCGGCCCACATCGATGCCAAGCTCCCGGACATCACCGAGTTCGCCCGCACCTATCTGGGTGTCGAGCCCTACACCGATCCGGTGCCGGTCTTCCCGACGGCCCACTACGTCATGGGCGGTGTCCCGACCAACGTTGACACCGAGGTCTTCCAGGACAGCGAAACGACCATTCCCGGGCTGTTCGCAGCCGGTGAGGTCGCCTGCGTCTCGGTGCACGGTTCAAACCGCTTGGGCACCAACTCGCTGTTGGACATCAACGTGTTCGGCAAGCGTGCGGGCATCTCCGCAGCCAAGTACGCACTGGGCGCCGAGTTCGTTGAACTTCCGGAGGATCCGGAGAAGTTCACCACGGACCAAATCAATTCCATGCTTAACTCCACCGGCACCCAGCGCGTTGCGGTGCTTCGCAAGGAACTCCAAGACATCATGGACGCCAACGTCCAGGTCTTCCGCGACAAGGAGTCCCTGACCCGGGCACTTGAAGTGATCGAGGATCTGCGTACGCGCTACAAGGACGTTTCGGTGCAGGACAAGGGCAAGCGCTTCAACCTTGACCTGCTCGAGGCCATCGAACTCGGCTTCCTGTTGGACATGGCGGAGGTCATGACCACGGCGGCCATGCACCGCAAGGAATCGCGCGGCGGGCACTACCGCGAGGACTTCCCGGACCGCGACGACGAGAACTTCATGAAGCACTCGATGTCCTACCGCGACGCAACGGCCACCACCGAAGGCATTCCGGGCATCCGCATGGAAACCAAGCCAGTAATCTTTACCCGTTACCAGCCGATGGAGCGTAAGTACTAATGAGCACGGAACTTCCAGAACCAGCCTCGAAAATCGAGCTGAAGCCCGGAGTCGGCGGCGGCGGAGAAATCCCGCAGTTCAACATCACGCTGCGCGTTCGCCGGTACTTGCCCGAAACCACGGCCGATGCCTACTGGGAAGACTTTGAGCTAACCATGTATGGCACCGACCGTGTGCTCGATGCACTTCACAAGGTCAAGTGGGAGCACGACGGTTCGCTGTCCTTCCGCCGCTCCTGCGCCCACGGTGTCTGCGGTTCAGATGCGATGCGTATCAACGGCCGCAATCGCTTGGCCTGCAAGACCTTGCTCAAGGACCTGGACCACTCCAAGCCGATCACCGTTGAAGCCATCAAGGGCCTGCCCCTTGAAAAGGACCTCATCGTCGACATGGAACCGTTCTTCCAGTCCTACCGCGAGATCATGCCGTTCCTGATGAACAAGGACCATGAGCCTTCGGCCGAGCGCTACCAGTCCGCCGAAGACCACGCCAAGTTCGAGGACACCACCAAGTGCATCCTTTGCGCCGCGTGCACCTCTTCCTGCCCGGTTTTCTGGACCGACGGCCAGTACTTCGGCCCGGCGGCAATCGTCAACGCACACCGCTTCATCTTCGACTCGCGCGATGATGCAGGGGACATGCGTTTGGAGATCCTCAACGATAAGGAAGGCGTGTGGCGCTGCCGCACTACCTTCAACTGCACCGAAGCATGCCCCCGTGGCATCCAAGTGACCAAGGCCATCGCCGAGGTCAAGCAGGCCATCTTGTCGCGCTCCGTCTAGTTTCCAGCTAGACCTAAGTGTGGTCCGGTTTCCCTCGCGGGAAACCGGACCACACTGCGTCAAGGGAGACTTCGCGCTCCTGGTCCAGGTCCCCTGCCGATCGGGGATACGCACCTTTGGCATCCTGTAGGGCGCCCAGGGTGCGCAACAGGGGCTTTTGGGACCCCGAATCGGGCCGGACTATGCCTTGCTCGGTCGGGTGCGTTGGATGTCCGCTGAGCGCACGGCGACGATTGCCGCGGCCAGCAGGTAGGCCTGGCTCAGCAGGTTGAACCACACGAACAGTCCCAGGATCACAGCGAAAGGCGCCAAAAGCACGTTGTTGGTCAGCGAGGACAACAGCATAGCCGAGAGGAACCGCAGGATTGTGGCACCCGCGCCGGCCAGCAACACGCCGGCGAGCAATCCTCCCTCGATCATCCTGGCCCGGGACGCCACGCGAAGCAGCACCCAGGCCGTGGCGCAATCCAAGACAAACATCGCAACGACGAACCCAACGCGGGTCAACACGTTGGTCCACCATCCGTTGAGGCTCAGCACCCCGGCCACAGTCTCGATCATGGACGACGAGCCGATGGCCAGGGCGCTGGATGCGACCAATGCGACTCCCAACACCATCAAGAGCAAGGCATCGCGCAGCTTGGAGACCACCGGGTTGGAGCGGTCACGCTTCAACCCAAAGATCGTGCGGATGCCCTCACGCAATCCGGCCAGCCACCCCAGCGAGGTGAAGACCAACGCGCCAAGGGAGATTCCCAGGGTCCAGCCGAAGCGGCGAATGCCCAAGAGGTCCTCCGGCTTGGCCAGTCCCCCGCCACCCGTATCAATCAGTCCCGGAGTGGTGGCGGCAACCATGTCGATCACCCCGTCTCGCAACACCGGGTTGTCACTGGCGAAGAGACCCAGAACGGCAAAGCCCGCCACCAGCATGGCGGCAATGGAGAAGAACATTCGATAGGCTCCGCCGGCGGCAAGAAGCGGCCCGCGGCGCCTGATGTACAGGTTCCATATGCGCATGGGGTACAGCGCAAAGAACCTGGCGGTCAGCAAAATGAAAAAAGTCTTGGTCTTGAGCCAAGGGGTGCCGCCGGCACGTGCTGCATAGAGTTCTTGGGCCTTCAGCCGTATGAAGGCCTGAAGCGCTCGCGGATCCAGGGGCGAGGGCGGGGCCACGGGCGGTGCCCCGACGAACCTCCGAGCCACTACCCCTGGCGCCCTAGTTCCCCGCTCCTCGGCGACCGGGTCGTAACCGCTCCCGGTGTCGTCTGCTGGTTCAACGTCATCCTCGTTGTCCCACTGGACTGCGGTGCGGTAACTAAAGCGTCGGCCCGTCAAGTCCCAACTCCTCGCGCCTTGACCAGGCCCCGGTGGAATCCATGCCGAAAAGGCCGATCTTTTGGACAACGAAATCCATGGAGGCACCCCGGAGTTCTTCCTGGGCACGGTCCATGGCCGCTTCTTCTACCTCGTGGGCAATGGTCAGGTGCGGATGGTATCCGTGGGTGAGTTCGTGAAGCAAGGGGCCGGCAACCAACGCATCGTGTAAGTTGCCGCATTCCTCGGCACCCTCCGTGACGTTCAGGAAGACGACCGGGGAGATGGGTCGGAAGGTTCCTGTCCCACGCAGGCACACCGTGAAAACGGACGTACGTGAAGCGACATCCCGCACGTGGGCCGCCGCACAGTCCCAGTCGGTGGTGGACCCCGAGACCAAGGTGACGTGCGGGGCCACCGCAGCGGCTTGCTCCCCTCCGTACCTCCTGCGCCAGTCGATCAGCGAGGCGTCAAGCGGGGACGGGATCTCGATGACGACCCCCAGTGCCGTCGCTTGGGCGACGGCACCTGCGCTTCTTGTCCCCGTTCTGACAGCCATTGCTAGCGGATCCCACCCACAGGTGGCATGAAGCCAACACGCGCGTAGACATCCTGCAGGGTCCGCGAGGCGACCTCGCGGGCCTTTAGCGCTCCGGAGGCCAGGATCGAGTCAAGTTCCGCCGGGTCCTCGAGCAATTCAAGGGTACGTGCCCGGACCGGTGCCAGTGTCTCGACTACGGCATCGGCAACAGACACCTTCAGGTGCCCATACATCTTGCCCTCGAATTCGTTGACCAGGGTCAGGATCGGGGTGCCGGTGACCGAAGACAGGATCTCAAGCAGGTTGGTGACACCGGGCTTGCTGGCCCGGTCGTGGGCGACGACCGTATCGTCGTCGGTCACCGCCGATTTGATGCGTTTGGAGACGGTCTTGGCGTCATCCAGTACGTTAATCAGGCCGTTGGGGCTGGAGGAAGACTTCGACATCTTGGAAGTGGGGTTCTGCAGGTCGTAAATGCGTGCACCCTCCTTCTTGATGAAGGCCTCGGGCACCACGAAGGTTTCGCCGTATCGGTGGTTGAACCGGGTGGCCAGGTCGCGGGCCAGTTCCACGTGCTGGCGCTGGTCATCTCCCACCGGAACTCCCTGCGGCTGATAGAGCAGGATATCGGCAGCCATCAGCACCGGGTAGGTGAACAGGCCCACCGAGGATGCGTCAGCACCCCCTTTGGAGCTCTTGTCCTTGAACTGGGTCATCCGGCTGGCCTCGCCGAACCCGGTGATGCAGTTCAGCACCCAGGCCAGTTGCGCGTGCTCGGGCACCTGCGACTGTACAAAAAGCGTTGATTTCTCCAGATCGATGCCGCCGGCAATGAACTGCGCTGCAGTCTTGCGGGTGCGCTCGCGCAGTCCTGCCGCATCTTGCGGCACGGTGATCGCATGCATGTCCGGAATGAAGAAGAACGCATCGTAGTCATCCTGGGTCTTGACCCAGTTGACCAGCGCTCCGAGGTAATTGCCCAGGTGCAAGGAGTCTCCCGAGGGCTGCATTCCGGAAAGCACGCGGGGCCGGGCGGGGATGGCGAAGGTATCGCTCATGATGTTGAAAAGTCCTTTAGAACTGGTAATCGACGACCAGCGGAGCGTGGTCCGAGAAGCGCACGTCATAGCTTGACGCGCGGTCAACAACAGATTTTGTCGCGCGGGAGGCAAGATCCGGGGTGGCCATCTGGTAATCGATGCGCCATCCGGTGTCGTTGACGAAGGCCTGCCCCCGCCACGACCACCAGGTGAATGGTCCATCGACCTCGCCCGCCAACCCGCGGGCAACATCCTTGTAGCCGATCTCCTCGCCGAAGAAGCGGTCGAAGTAGGCACGTTCCTCGGGCAGGAAACCGGAACGCTTCACGTTGCCCTTCCAGTTCTTGATGTCCAGCTTCGTGTGTCCGACGTTGAGGTCTCCCACCACGAGCACATGTTCCTTTTCCGCCTTGAGCGCAGGAAGGTGCGTGGTCATCACGTCGAGGAAACGGTATTTGTCGACCTGCTTGGGCGTATCGACCTCACCGGAATGCACGTATGCGCTCACGACGGTCAGGATCTCCCCGTCGGCCAAGGCGAAATCGGCTTCTACCCATCGTCCTGCGGTCTCGAAGTATTCTTCTCCGATGTGGCTGCGCGTTGCCACTGGCTCGTTCCTGGACAGGATCGCAACCCCGGCACGGCCCTTGTCCTTGGCTTCGGCGTGCAGGATGTGCCAGCCTTCGCCAACGAGCTCCCTCAGGATGGCGTCGGGCGCCCGTACTTCCTGGAGGCACAACAAGTCGATGTTACGGGCGGCGATCCAGTCGGCCATGCCGCGCTTGTATGCGGCGCGGATGCCATTGACGTTCACCGAAGCAACACGCATTGAGCCGTCGGACTTGACCAGGATCTCTTCAGAAGTAGGTATCACGTCATCAACCTTACAGATAGTTGCTGGAGGGTTTCCCAGCCCTCTTAGCCGGGTGTGGCGTCGGTGGCGAACGAACCCGTTTCTAGTCGATGACCTCGCCGGTCAGCGGTTCGCCGCGACCTGAAGGTTTCATCATCTCTCGCGCGTTCGACGCGGTGATCTCGATGGTTTCCCAGCCCTCTTAGCCGGGTGTGGCGTCGGTGGCGAACGAACCCGTTTCTAGTCGATGACCTCGCCGGTCAGCGGTTCGCCGCGACCTGAAGGTTTCATCATCTCTCGCGCGTTCGACGCGGTGATCTCGATGGTTTCCAAGGCCCGGCCAACCATCCCTGAGGCGTCGGTGCCTTTTTGGACACGGTATTCGTTGACCACGCCGACCTGAACCTGAATGATCTTGAAGGAATGGTCAAGCTTCAGGTCCCTGTTCCTGGTCGCTTCGTCAAGGACCACGGGGCTTGCGACCGCGTTTCCCTGGCCACGGGCGGCGGCGGCCGTGGCGGCCTTGAGCTGGGTTGTCATCTTTGCTGCACCTCGCTTCAGTCCAAAGACAAGAAAGGCCGAAAGCAACAGCCAGCCCAACGAGATGACCACAACAAACCAGCCCACGACGTCGTTCTGGTTTGCCGCGAAAACAACGGCAACCAGGAAAATAGTGACCATGACGGCCAACGACAACGTCGATGCATTGATGGTGATCTTCTTGCCCTGCGCGGGGGCGGAGCTACTACCGAGGGGATTCATGACTTTATTATCTCAAATCCTCTGCGACAGGATCGAATTGGGGCGTGGATTAAGCTTGTCAGCTTAATCGCTCGCACTTGTGCAGTAAAACCCATCTTCCGGATAAGCCAAGGCCTTACGAGCCAATGCCCTATTCCCGTGTTCCCTGAGAACCGGGGGAAGGCTCGCGCCGGTATCCAGGGAACCACTCCTTGGTTCGAACCGGGGTATCGAGTACGCCCGGTATTCCGTGCCAGCGGAACATTGTCGCTATTTCGATAGACTCGATATCAGTGAACTGAACGAATCATAGTTGTATATACATCCACTGCCTTTACGATTAGCAAATTGATGCTCGCACGTCACCGCGTTGATTCCAGCCGCTTCGCGGAGCGCCCACCGCGGCGGCTCCACTAAGGCGGCGCCGGCCACCACTCGGCATTCCAAGGATTCCAGTGCCGATTCAGCCCGGGATCAGCCCCCTCTCGCCGGGACATGCCGATGCGTTCTCTGCTCATCCTCGGGGTGGGCACCCAGTATCTACAGGGGAGCCCAAGCATCTTCCATGGCTGAGATGCAGTGTTCCAGCAAGGCGGAGGCTCTGGGCCCAAGGTCGGATACCCGGGGCCAAATCGCAACTACAGCACTCGGGCTGTTCGGGGGCCGCAGCTTCCTGATCGCCACCGGCAATCCATCCAAGGTGTGTGGTGGGTTGTTGGGTCGTGACATGAGCAACCCGTAACCCAGTCCGCGGCCTACCATGGCGTTGACCAACACCACTTGAGGAAGCGAGTACGCAACGCGGGGATGAAGCCCTGCCTCTGAAAAGAGCTTGCGTGTATTTTCGGTGCTGGGGCTGGATTCGTAGTTCACCAGCGGCTCAGCTTCCAATTCCGCCAGCTCAATCGATTCCCGGGCGGCCAGTGGATGTGCGGGGTGGAGAACTACCTCAAGTTGCGTTTCATAGATCGTACGTTTGGAGAATCCGGTGGGGAGGAAAAGATCGTAGACCAGCGCCATATCGAGTTCGCCGTTTTCCAGGGCCGGGAGCAAGTCGTCGTGGGTACCGACGTGCACAGCGACCTCAACCTCCGGATGGAGGGCACGGAAACCCTCAAGCATCGAAGGCACCACATGGCTGGCAAACGATGCGAAGCATCCAACGGCCACTGGGCCGCGCAGGGAACCGCCTGCGCGCGGAAAGGAATTCGCCAATTCCACGGCATCGGCAACGATACGTGCCGCACGCGTGGCAAAATCCTGTCCCGCCGGGGTCATCCATACCCCTCGCGACTTTCGCCGGACGCACAGTTGCTCCCCCGCAATCTTTTCCACTGCGCTGATCGCCTGGGAAAGCGCCGATTCGGAGATCGACAAAGCTGCCGCCGCCGAGCCAAGGGTCGAGTGCCGCGGAAGCTCGGCCAGCATTTCTAGTTGTCGGAGTGAGAATCGAGTCATTCTTAAGCCCAATCAAATAAGTAGTGCACTTAAATGAAGTTTACCTAACTTCTGTGGGCTGTAACACTTGGAGATGACACAGCCGACCGGCAGGCGTCGGCAAATGCCCCATGCCACGCACCTAGTGGCCATTTTCAATATGCAAGACCTGCTCGAAGAGGAGCACCATGAGTACCGCCAACTCCCGCACCCAGTACCAGCGCAGCAATCAGCGACGGGTCGCTTTTGCCACGATCATCGGCACAACGATTGAATGGTACGACTTCTTTATTTACGCCACGGCAGCCGGCCTGATCTTCGCTGACCTTTTCTTCAAGCCGGCAGGCGCGGAAATTGGTTTGCTGCTCTCCTTTGCCTCCGTGGGCATTTCCTTCCTGTTCCGCCCGCTGGGAGCATTCCTCGCGGGCCACTACGGCGACAAGGTTGGCCGACGGGCCATCCTGGTTATCACCCTGATCATGATGGGTTCAGCCACAACGCTCATCGGGGTTCTTCCGACATACGCCACTGCCGGGGTGTTGGCCCCGATCCTGCTGCTGACCCTGCGTATCCTCCAAGGCATCTCAGCCGGCGGGGAATGGGGAGGCGCGGTCCTGATGGCGGTGGAACACGCACCGAAGGATCGTCGTGGCCGGGCTGGAGCCTACCCGCAGCTGGGTGTGCCCTTGGGCATGCTGTTGGCTTCGGGAACCATGGCACTCATGACCGGGGTCATATCCCCGGGTGAACAGTTCGTTGAGTGGGGCTGGCGCGTACCGTTCCTGCTCAGCTTTGTCCTGATCGTTGTGGGATACCTGATTCGCCGGACGGTTGATGAATCCCCGATCTTCGAGGAAATCGCCACCAAAAAGGCCCAGACCAAAGTGCCCATCGTTGAGCTGTTCCGCAAGCACTGGCTCTTGGTCATCCTTGCCGCTCTGGTCTTTGCCGGCAACAACGCCGCGGGCTACATGACCACCGGCGGATTCATCCAGGCCTACACCACGGACCCCGACGGGCCGATCGGCTTTGAACGTACCCCGGTGCTCATCGCGGTGTCATTCGCCGCCGTCATGTGGTTCATTTTCACGCTTCTCTCGGGCTACTTGGCTGACAAGATCGGACGCAAGCGCACGTACCAAGTAGGGTTCGTCGCCTTGATCTTGGTGCTCTTCCCGCTCTTCTGGATGGTCAACACCGCCTCATTGGGCATGCTGTACCTTGCGTTTGCCCTCTTCGCGGTCGGCCTTGGACTGACCTATGGTCCGCAGGCGGCCCTGTACTCCGAGATGTTCCCCGCTTCGGTTCGCTTCTCCGGGGTCTCGATTTCCTATGCACTGGGTGCAATCATTGGTGGTGCCTTCGCACCGATGATTGCCACGGCACTGGTCCAAGCCACGGGAGGGACCACCGCGGTATCCGTCTACCTTGTTGCCATGGCGCTCATAGGCCTGGTTGCCGTTAGCGTGCTTCGGGATCGCAGCGGCATCGACCTATCATTCACGAACCAAGCCGAGCAGGAAGTCGGTGCCACGATCTTCGACAAGCGCCCACCTTCCACTGACCCGATGGCCAGCCCACACGACTAACGCTGTGGCTCCGCAACCCAAGTAACCACCTTCACGGCCGTGGCCGCTGCTCCCCTGGACTTTACACGGGGCGAGGCGCGGCCACGGCCACGGCCTTGTGCGCTCTTGCGCCCTGTGGCATGCGCCACCGCCAAACCTTCCGCGCCGTGGCGAGCCTGTTGCATGGATCCGTTCCCCGCTACATGGAGCGTCAGGGATCCCCGGGAGAGCGCTCCGGCAAGAGACATACGGCGGTCCATCTGGCCTCAGGGCTCCGGACATCGGCCCGAGATCAAATTGGAAAATCCGCAGTATCACGAGGAACTTGAACCGTATCTGAGCAGCCCCGGTGTAGGAGCTCGATATAATAAGTCATCCTGATTTTGCAGAGACCACCGAGTCATAACCGCGGAATACCAAGGGGCTCTTCGGTATAAATAGTCACATTCGCGTTTCCTGGGCAGATCAATTAAATCGAGATGTCCAGAGCCCTGGGCCTGTGGCACCTCAATCCGCGATATGGAGCGAAGTCAGCTGCGCCCGCGGAAACCGGATTCTCGGCTTTCGCGGGCGCAGTCTGTTGTGTAGTTGTCCGCCATGCCCTGCTCGGGATTATGAAACGGGAGCCTTGAAGCTTAGTAGGGTCGGAACTCGCTGACCATGGGGCAGTCAAATGGGTCGCGGGCCGAAAGCCCTACCTTGTTCAGGTAGGTGACGACCTGACCATAGGACTGGGTCACCGTGGCGACGGTATAGGGAACCTTGAGTTCATGGCAGTATTCGCGAACGATCTCGGCGACGCTGGCGAGGTTGGCCCTGGGCATCGAGGGGAAGAGGTGGTGCTCGACCTGGTAGTTCAATCCACCGAAGACGTGGGACAGTACGCTGTTGCCCCACTTGGAGCGCGCCATGACGTTGCGGCTAGTCAATACCTGCCGCGAGAAGAAGTCGATGCGCGACTCCTTGGGGATCATCGGCATGCCCTTGTGGTTCGGCGCAAAGGACGCCCCCATGTAGACACCGAACACTGCCAGCTGCACACCGATGAACGCCGAAGCGATACCGATGGGCAGGAAGATGTAGATGGCTGCCACGTAAACGGCCAACCTAATGGAGATGGTGATGATTTCGCGACGGCGATTCTTGACCCGTTCGCCGGTGAACAAGTACTTGATCGACTGCATGTGAAGGTTGAAACCTTCCAGGGTCAGCAACGGGAAGAACAAGTAGCCTTGGCGCTCGGTGATCCATTTCAGGAAACCCTTTTGCTTTTGGGCGTCCTCGGTTTGGAACGAGATGGTGTCCCACTCGATATCCGGATCTTTGCCGATGGTGTTAGGCATGGCGTGGTGCTTGTTGTGCTTGTTCATCCACCACTGGTAGCTGATGCCGACAACGATGTTGGCCAGGAAACGACCGATCCTGTCGTTGGCCGGGCCCGAGGTCAGGATTTGACGGTGCGAGGCCTCATGGGTGAGGAACGCAAACTGGGTCAGAATTATGCCTATGGCGGCGGCAATAAGAAGTTGGAACCAGCTATGCCCCAAGAGCACGAAACCGGTGACGGCTCCGCCAAGCAAGAGGATAAGCACGCTCGAGATCACAAGATAATGACCCTTGCGGCGTCCCAGAAGTCCGGCATCTCGGACACGGATCTTCAAGTGGCGGTAATTGTTGGCTCCGGCGGAACCACGCGCTACGCGTTGCTTCGGTGCCGGGTCAGAAAGGGTGGAACTCGTACTGTTCAAGGGTCACTCCCGTATAGCGAGTAGGGCGACAAATTCAGTCGAAAGAACTGAAAGTCTCGGTTCCTGTATTGAGTAATCCTACGCGCTACGCATGTGTAGCACCTGATCGTTGCAGGAAGAGACCAATTAACCGATTCAGTTTTCGGCATGGGCTCTGCACAAACGCGACGGATTCCCCGAAAACCCGCGTATTTTCGGGGAATTACACCGATGAGATACGAAGCGACATATGGCGTTACTGGAATATATGGCTTACGTCACTACCGGTTTACGAGGGTCGTCCACATACCGGTTGCGGGGGCCCGGATCGCCCGAAAAGGCTCTTGGCGAACGATTCGTGACTTCTCCCCGGCACCAAAAAGAAATCGTACGCCGAAGCGAGGCCATGATTCACAGTCTGTTTCCCGCAAGAAACTAGATCCCGGCAGCCCGCTCCGCAGATTCGACGACATTTACCAATAACATCGCTCGCGTCATTGGACCTACGCCACCCGGGTTCGGAGAGATCCAGGATGCGACCTCGGAAGCTGCGGGCTCCACATCGCCGGTAACAAACGCCTTGCCGTTTTCATCGTCTACGCGCGAGACACCCACATCAAGCACGATGGCCCCTGGCTTGAGGTCCTTGGCCTTGATCATGTGCGGCTGGCCGGCGGCAGCAACAACAACGTCCGCCTCGGCTAAGTGTTTGGCCAGATCGGTGGTTCCGGTGTGGGCCAGGGTGACGGTGGCGTTGACGTCGCGCCGGGTCAGCAGCAGGCCGATGGGCCGCCCGATAGTCACCCCTCGGCCAACGACCAACACGTTTTTGCCGGTGAGCTCGATGCCGTAGCGTGACAGCAGCTCAACGCAGCCCTTGGGTGTGCAGGGAAGCGGCGTAGCCATGGGCCGGTTGACGTTGGCGACCAAGCGGCCCAGGTTCATCGGATGCAGGCCATCGGCGTCCTTCTCCGGGTCCATCGCTTCGAGGACCACGTCCTGGTCAATGTGTTTGGGCAACGGCAGCTGAACGATGTAGCCGGTGCATTCCGGATTTTCGTTGAGCTCGCGCACTTTTGCAAGCAGTTCGTCCTGAGTGGTGTCCTCGGGGAGGTCCACGCGGATCGACTTTATGCCTACCTCGGCGCAATCCTTGTGCTTGCCGCCTACGTACCAGGTCGATCCCGGATCGGAACCGACCAAGATGGTGCCGAGGCCGGGGATGATGCCGCGATCGGCCAATGCCGCGACGCGTTCGGTCAATTCGGCCTTGATGGCCTTCGCTGTTGCCTTGCCGTCAAGAATCTGTGCAGTCATGTTGATGGTACTCCGTTCAGGAAAATGTTTGCGTGCTCGTGCTGCGTTGGTGACCGTTTACCAGTCTTCGAGACCTTCGTAGAGCGGGAAGGCCTTTGCCAGGGTGCTCACGCGTCGGGAAAGGGCGGCTTTGTCTGCATCCTTGCCGTCGCGCAATGCAGCACCGATGATGTCGGCAACCTCCGTGAAGGCGTCGATGTCGAAACCGCGGGTCGCCAGCGCGGGGGTGCCAATACGCAATCCCGAGGTGGTCATCGGCGGGCGGGGATCGAAAGGCACCGAATTGCGGTTCACCGTGATGCCGATTTCGTGCAGCAGGTCTTCGGCTTGCTTTCCATCCAGCTCAGAGTTGCGCAGGTCGACCAGAACCAGGTGAACGTCGGTTCCGCCGGTCAGCACCGAGATCCCGGCACCCGTGACGTCATCGGCGGTGAGGCGCTCCGCCAGGAGCCTAGCGCCATCGAGGGTCAGTTTCTGGCGCTGTGCGAATTCCTCGGAAGCCGCGATCTTGAACGCCACGGCTTTGCCTGCTACCGCGTGCATCAAGGGTCCTCCCTGGTGGCCGGGGAAGACGTTGGAGTTGATCTTCTTGGCCAGCTCCGGATCGTTGCAAAGGATCAGTCCCGAGCGCGGTCCTGCGAGGGTCTTGTGCACCGTGGAGGTGACCACGTCGGCAAACGGGACCGGGTTCGGGTGAAAGCCAGCGGCAACCAATCCGGCGAAGTGTGCCATGTCGACCCAGAGCTTGGCTCCGACCTCGTCGGCGATGGCGCGGAAGGCGGCAAAGTCGAGTTGGCGCGGGTAGGCCGACCATCCTGCGATGATCACGTCCGGCCTTTCGGCGATCGCTTGGGTACGGAGCTTGTCCATGTCCACGCAGAAGGTGTCAGGCTCGACCTCATATGCGGCAACCTGATAGAGCTTTCCGGAGAAGTTCAGCTTCATGCCGTGGGTTAAGTGCCCGCCGTGCGCCAAGGACAGGCCCATGATCTTCTGGCCGGGGGTGATCATTGCCGAAAGTGCAGCCGCGTTGGCCGACGCACCCGAGTGCGGCTGGACATTGGCGAACTTGGCGCCAAAGAGCGACTTGACGCGCTCGATGGCCAGCTTCTCTGCCACGTCGACGTGTTCGCATCCGCCGTAGTAGCGCCGGCCCGGGTAGCCTTCGGCGTATTTGTTCGTCAGCACCGAGCCCTGGGCCTCGAGGACCGCGCGGGGTGCGAAGTTCTCCGAGGCGATCATTTCTAGGGTGTCGCGTTGGCGGCCCAGTTCAAGCTTCAGGACCTCTGCGATTTCCGGGTCGAGCTCGGCAAGGGATTGGTTGGTCACGGGCTTCTGGCTCATGGTTTTTGAACTCCAGTGGGTGAGGGTTGGTCTTCGGGCAGGTTCACATTGCGAATCGTTCAACCCCCGGACCCAGGCGCGCGGTCCGTGGTTAGCTCGTGTGCCGCTCCCCGGTGGTTCATCCCACCCAACGCCAGTTGCGACACCATCCAATATTAGTCCGAAGAGCGCCAAGGCAAGGACTGTTACATCTCCGAAACCTTGGATCCGCGCCAGATGCACCGGAACCCTTTTCCGAAAACCACCGGAAACGGGCCTCGCCTGCCCGCATGGGGCACCTCGTTGTCCTTCCGCCTAGGAATCATCTTGCACATGGCTCTTGCCGCACGTCGCGGTGGAGCCACCCGGCATCGCTGCCGGTGCAGCCGCTTCCCACGGTGGCCCTGCCGCCATCCGGCGAGCGCCGGAAGCCCGAAAGGAAGCGATTCGCACCGCTCGCCACAGTGGCAGTGACCCACCGGCGCGTGCGCCGCCGGCCCGGCGGGGTCCGGCGTCATTTCCCGGACCGGGTGCACCCCTGATCCGGTGTGCATGTAGCGTGACCACGTGAGCCCCAACGAATTCATTGTGTCCATTTCCTGTCCCGACCGTCCTGGTATCGTCCATGCCGTCTCGGGAGCCTTGCTTCAAGCGGGTTGCAACATCACCGAGTCCCGGCAGTTCGAAAGCCCGGAGACCCATAATTTCTTCATGCGCGTCGCCGTTGGGACCGCGCAGGAAATTGGGGAGGTTCGTGGCGCCTTGGGCCCGGTCAGCGAGGAATTCTCCATGGACCTCGCGATTGCAGCAGCCGGCTCCCGGATACGGACCTTGATCATGGTGTCCAAGGAAGGCCACGCGCTCAACGACCTGCTCTTTGCGCGGCATTCAGGGACGTTGCCGATCGAGATACCCGTCATCGTCTCCAACCACCTGGACCTTAAGCCCCTGGCCGATTTCCACGGCATCGAGTTCATCCACCTACCGGTGTCGTCATCGACCAAGGAGCAGGCCGAGGCGCAGCTGCTGGCCCTTGTCGAGGAACATGACATCGAGCTGGTCGTACTGGCCCGCTACATGCAGATTCTCTCCGATGAGCTATGCCGGGCGCTCAACGGCCGGGCCATCAACATCCATCACTCTTTCCTGCCCTCTTTCAAGGGCGCCAAGCCATACCACCAGGCCCATGCCCGCGGGGTGAAACTGATCGGCGCCACCGCCCACTATGTGACCGCCGACCTCGACGAGGGCCCGATCATCGAACAAGAGGTCATCCGCGTGGACCACGCGCGCACTGCCGGTCAGTTCGTGTCCATGGGCCGCAACGTCGAGGGGCGCACGCTTACACGCGCCGTGGCCTGGCATGCCGAGCGTAGGGTCATGCTCGACGGCTACCGCACGGTGGTCTTCTCCTAGGACCTTCACCGCGTCCGTGTTGGATCAGGTTACAAGGGACGCTTCCAAGGGTGCGGCTTCATTCCCGGCACCCCGTTGGCGCGTTCCCTTCAGCGCGCGTAGAGCGCTGAGGATGGCGACCAGGTCCACGACTTCCTGGCTCAGGGCACCTGCGATCGCCGGCAGCACCCCGGTTGCAGCCACGAGCATGAGCATCACGGAAATGATGATTCCCAGCCAGATGGATTGCAAGGCAATGCGTACGGTGTCCTTGCCGATCCGTACCGAATGCGCGACGCGGGAAATGTGCTCGGTCATGATGACCACGTCGGCGCTTTGCGAGGCCGCCGTGGAGCCACGGGCCCCCATCGCGATTCCGACATCCGCCGCGGCCAGCACCGGGGCGTCATTGACCCCGTCGCCGACCATCATCACCGGTCGGTGGGCCATGCCCTGCACAAAGGTGACCTTGTCCTGGGGAAGGCATTCCGCTTCCACCCTGTCCAGCCCGACCTCCGCGGCGACGTGCTCGGCCGTGGCCCGCTGGTCGCCGGTCAGGACCAACATCTCAACTATGCCCATGGAACGCAGTTCCTCCACCGTCTGCATCGCATCGAGACGAAGCTCATCGGCCAGCACCACCACTCCGGCAAAGCGTCCGTCGATGGCCACATACACGGAGGATTCACCAGGAGCCAGAGGATAGCGCACTACCTTCGGAACGAGGGACGCCACCCAGGAAGGCTTGCCCACCAGCACCCGGTGTCCTTCCACCAATGCGCTCACGCCGTTGGTCGCCTCCTCGCTGGCATCGTGTGCCTGCGGGATTCTAAGTGAGCGTTCGCGTGCGGCCGCCACGATGGAGGCGGCCAATACGTGGGAGGAATACTGTTCCGCCGAAGCGACCATCCGAAGCAGATCGTCCTCCGACAACCCGTCCACGGGCTTGATTGCCCGTAGCACCGGGGTCCCCCGAGTCAGGGTTCCGGTCTTGTCAAAGGCTACCGACTTCACCGCAGCCAGCTTCTCGAGTGTTCCGCCGTCCTTGACGATGACACCAGCCTTGGCAGCACGGCTCATGCCCCCCATGAACGCGACAGGAGCGGCGATCAGCAACGGACAGGGGGTCGCGACCACCAGCACCTCGGCAAACCTGACGGGGTCCCCGCTGGCCCACCAAGCCGCACCGGCAATGGCATATGCCAACAATGTGAACGGAACCGCGTACCTATCGGCAAGACGCACGACCGGGGCTCTGGAGGCTGCGGCTTCCCTGACGAGCTCCACGATGCGCGAATACTGCGAATCCGCGGCGGTGGCGTTGGCCCGCAGTTCGATGGCATGGGTCCCGTTGACCGCGCCCGACATCAGCTGTTCCCCGGCAACCTTGTGCACCGGCAGGGATTCGCCGGTCATGGACGATTCGTCAAAGGCGGCCTCGGCATCGAGCAGCACCCCGTCCACCGGCAGGATCTCACCGGGGCGCACCATCACCACGTTCCCGGGGACCAGGTCCACCACCTTAACCTCGATGAGGTTTCCCGCCCCATCTACCAGGTGCGCACGGGTCGGGACCCGTTCGAGCAGTTCGGAAAGCGACTTGGTGGCCCGGACCTGGGCGTAGTCCTCCAGCGCCTCCCCACCTGAAACCATCAGGCAAATGATCAGTGCGGCAACGTACTCCCCTACGAACACCGTTGCCAAGATCGCGGTGAAGGCCAGGATGTCGATGCCCCAGTGACCCTTGGCAATGTCCTTGGCCATTCCCCACCCCAGCTGCAGCGCAACGACAAAGGCAAAAACGCTGGCGACCCAGCGGGCTTGCTCCCCCAGCCCCACCCACATCATCACCAAGGTACCGAGCAACACCATGAGGGTTGCTGCCACCACCGGATAGCGCCTCAACAAACTCACTTGCCCCTGCCTTCCAGCGTGCGAACACTTCGCGTGTGCCTCCATCTTCTGCCCTCCGGGGGTTCTTTTCCACTGTGGAGAGCCTCACCTTGCCATCGTGTGTCCTTGGGTCCGAAGTCAAAGCAGGTCACCGACTAGAGTGGGTGGCATGGCCCACATCATCACCATTGATTCAGTTAGCCCGTCCGTTGATCCGACTGCTTTCGTGGCACCCACGGCGACACTCTCCGGGAACGTCACCCTAGGCGCAAACACCAGCGCCTTCTACGGTGTCTCGGCCCGAGGGGACTCGGACACCATCACCGTCAAGGAAGGAACCAACCTCCAGGACAACGTGGTGCTGCACGCCGACACAGGCTTCCCCTGCACCATCGGCGAGCGCGTCTCGGTCGGCCACTCGGCAGTGGTCCACGGGGCCACCGTTGGCGACGACTGCCTGATCGGCATGAGCGCAACCATCATGAACGGTGCCGTCATCGGCGAGAATTCCTTGGTTGCCGCCGGCGCCCTGGTGCTCGAGGGCACCCAGGTCCCGCCGCGTTCCATGGTTGCCGGGGTCCCCGCCAAGGTGCGCCGCGAACTCAGCGACGAGGAAGTAGAAGCACTGAAGGTCAATGCCGCCCACTATCTCGTGCTGGCCGCCAAGCACCGCGAGGCGAACAGCGCACTGTAGGTCCAGCACAAGCCACTGCACAAGGGAGCACATACGCGATGACTCGTTACATCCAAGCACCACCTGCCGCACATCCCTCAGCACCCTCACCGATCAGGGCCACCGGCCGTTCGCTGAACTGGGGAGTTGTTTCCACCGGACGCGTTGTCGGAAAGGTCCTTGCGGACCTCCAATCCCTGGAGGATGCAAATGTGATCGCCGTGTCCTCGCGCAGCGAGGAACGTGCGCGTGCCTTCGCTGACGAACATGACATCGAATGGGCCTATGGTTCCTACGAAGCCATGTTTGCCGAGCCGGAGATCGAAGCCGTCTACATTGCTGTCCCGCACGGGCAGCATTTCGAGCTTGTCATGGCCGCTCTGAAGGCCGGCAAGAACGTGTTGTGCGAGAAGTCCCTGACCATCAATGCGAGCGAGGCCCGCACGTTGGTGGCCGAGGCCAAGGAGCAAGACCTCTTCTTGATGGAGGCCGTTTGGTCTCGCTTCACCCCGGCGTTCAACCGGGCACTGGACATTCTGGAATCCGGGGAACTTGGTACGCCTTCCTGGATCCAGGCGGACCTGGGGTTCGTGGCTCCGTACGATCCCAAATGGCGGCTCTACGATCCGGAGGCCGGAGGCGGTGCGCTGCTGGATTTGGCCGTATACCCGCTTACCTGGGCCATCGGCGCCATGGGCTTCCCCAACTCCGTCCAGGCCACCAGCGACCTCAATGACGACGGCGTGGACATCCAGACCGCCATCACACTGGGCTACACCGGTGTGCGCCATGCCCAGCTGATGGTTTCCCTGGTCAGCTCACCCACCAAGGAAGCCCGCATCGCCTGCACCAAGGGTTGGCTGGGCACCAACGCACCGTTGCACAACCCGACCAAGCTCTTCATCCACCCGCTCAACGGCCCGGCGCGAACCGAGGTCTTTGAACCGGTGGGCGAGAACTACACCTACGAGTTCCGCGAAGCGACCCGGTGCATCCAGGAGGGCCTCAACGAGTCCCCCACCATGCCGTGGGAGCACTCCGTGACCACCATGGCCATCTTTGACGGGATCCGCCACCAGTTGGGCCTTCGCTACCCCAACGACTCCTACGCGAGCAGCAGCAAGTAGGAACCACCACGGAAGCACGTCGATGCGCGGTGCTGGAGAAACCCTCCGGCACCGCGCATCGACGTTTAAGCCGGGTCCCCGCCAAAGCCTAGGTCCCGCCGTATTGGCCCGAGACCGCATCGATGGGATTGTCAGCACACTGAACCGGCTCCGGCGTTTCCTGCCAACCCGCAACAACCTAGATGTCGCGCAACGCTTGTCCGAGTTCGCCATTTGTCCCGGAAGGGTCCTAGCCCTGGTCACAGGGCTCTAGCCGGATTCGTTGGCCGTTTGCCCTGCGCCGGGGACGTGCTTCCGCCGCTCAGTCGAGGGTTAGGTTCACTCGGGTATCCCCCGCAGGTATCGGTTCCCCGCGCCATGCCACAAAAATGACGCCAAACGGGTGCCTTGGCAGGAAAGTTCCCGCCAAGGCACCCGTTTAGCTTTGAGGTATCCATCGCTACTTGGAGGCGAACTCGGCTTCGTTGGCGTCGCGCTCGGCCGCCTCGGCATGCTTGGCGCTGCTGCGACGCCAGTAGGCGGCGATCACAGCCCCGGAAAGGTTGTGCCAGACGGAGAACACCGCGCCGGGCAGGGCTGCCTCCGGGGTGAAGTATTGCTTGGCCAGTCCCGAGGCCAGTCCCGAGTTCTGCATGCCGATTTCCACGGCCATGGTGCGGCGGGAGGCAATGGGCTGCTTGAACAGCTTTGCGGTGCCGTAGCCCAGGGCGATGCCGCCGGCATTGTGCAGGATGACAGCCAGCAGGATCAGCAGGCCCGCGCTGAAGATGGCGGCGGCGCTGCCGGCGACCACGATGAGCACCACAGCGGTGATTGCCAGGACAGAGACCCAAGGAAGCGCCGGGAGAACCTTGGAGACCAGCCGCGGCAACAGCACACGCAGCACCAGTCCCAGGACCACCGGGATCAACACGATCTGGACGATCGATTTCGCCATCGACCCGGCATCCACCGGCAGGTACTGGCCTGCGAGCCACAGGGTCAGCAGCGGGGTGAAGATCGGAGCAAGCAGCGTGGAGATCGAGGTCATGGTCACCGAGAGCGCGACGTCTCCCTTGGCCAGGTAGGTCACCACGTTGGAGGAAGTCCCACCCGGGGCGCAACCAACCAGGATGACACCGGCTGCAAGTGCCGGAGGCAGCTGCAGCAGCATCGCAATGCCCAGCCCGAGCAGCGGCATGATCAGGTACTGGGCAACCACACCCAGGAGTACCGGAAGCGGCCTGCGTACGACCATCGCAAAGTCCGGAAGCGTCAGGGTCAGGCCCATCCCGAACATGATGACCATGAGCAAGGGGTTGATGGCCTTGGAGAAGCCGCTGAAGCTCTCCGGGGACAGCAGCGCGAGTGCGCCGCCCGCCAGAACCAGGATCGGGAAGAGGGTCACGGCAATCTTTGCGCTGCGTTCTTCAGCATCAAGTCCGGGTTTTTGTTGTACGTTTCGATCAGTAGGCATAAGAATATGCTTGCAAATTGAACAACTCTTGTCCATTTGTGACAACAAAACGTTCAACGCAAACCGCTTACCGCGCGGCAGCTACCGCTTGTCGCGACCGATTCGTTGCATGCGACCGGATCAAGGCTCCGGCTTCCCTCGGCGTCTCACGCCGGAGCACCGCAAGCCTTTTCTACGCCGCTGCGTATCGGCCTAAACCCCGCCGTGCGGCGGAGAGCCCGAGCTCAAGGTCGGCGACCAAGTCACCGACCTGTTCGATGCCCACACTGAGCCGCACCAGGTTCCGTGGCACGGCCAGCGGGGTGTCGATGACCGAAGCGTGCGTCATTTCGGCAGCGTAGCAAACCAATGACTCAACCCCGCCCAGCGAAACCGAGAGCGCAAAGAGCTCCATTGACTCGGCAAAAGCCCGTGCCGCGGCTTCTCCGCCTGCCAGCTGAACGGAGACGATTCCGCCGAAGCCACCTGACTGGGCCTTGGCAAGAAGGTGGCCCGGATGCGTTTTAAGACCCGGGTAGAGCACGTTTTCCACTTCCTCGCGGGTGCCGAGCCATCGGGCAATCACCGCGGCGTTGGAACAGTGGCGCTCCATGCGCAGGTCAAGGGTCTTGAGCCCGCGGGCGGCCAGGAAACAGTCCTGAGGTCCAGCCACCGCTCCCCCGGCAAATTGCTGGAAACCCACGGCTTGGGCCAGCTCCTGCCCACGGAATTCCTTTTTCGCCACGATCACCGCACCTCCAAGTACATCGGAGTGCCCGCCGATGTACTTGGTGGTCGAATGCACCACCGCGTCCGCACCAAGGTCAAGCGGACGTTGCAGGAACGGGGTGGCAAAGGTGTTGTCCACCACCAGGAGCGCGCCGGCAGTGTGCGCAATCCTCGCCCAGCCTGCTACATCGGCGATGCCCAGCAGGGGGTTTGAAGGGGTCTCAACCCAGAGCAACGCGGTTTTCCCGGACTGCACCGCGGCTTCGACCGTATCCAGGTCCGTGATGTCCACCGGAGTGTTGCTGATTCCCCATTTTCCGTGCAAGTCGTTGACCAGCCGGTTGGTACCTCCGTAACCGTCGGCGCCCAGCACGATGTGGTCCCCAGGCGCCAGCACGGCACGCAGCAATGCATCCTCGGCGGCGATCCCTGAGGCGAAGGCGAATCCTGCATGCCCTGCTTCCAGCGCGGCGAGTTGGGTTTCAAATCCGTTTCGGGTCGGGTTGGAACCGCGCGAGTACTCGTGTCCATTGCGCAGCACGTTGATCCCGTCCTGCACAAACGTGCTGGTCTGGTAAATCGGCGGGATCACGGCGCCGGTGAGCGGGTCGGGGGCTTAGCCCGCATGGATGGCTTGGGTATTAAAGCCCTGATAGCTGGTGGTGGTTCCCATGGACGAGTTTTCCTTGTCGCTAGGCGTTGACGGTTTGGCGAACTGCGGTTGCGGCTGCGCCCTTGGACGGTGCCATTGCGTCGAGTCCGGCAAGCAGATCCGCGACGAGGTCGCCGGAGTCCTCAAGGCCGACGGAAAGACGCAGTGTCGCGGCCGAGATCCCGGCCGCCGCGAGTTGGGATTCGCTGAGCCGGCAGTGGGTCATCGCGGCCGGGTGCACGATAAGCGAACGGGCGTCCCCGATGTTGGCGGCCAAGGCAAAGAGCTTGAGCGAGTCAACCAGCGACGGCACCCAGGCCGGGTCCTTGAGGTCAAAGGAAAAAATGCACCCGGTGCCACCGGGGTAGTGTTCCTTGGCCAGTGCGAAGTCTTGGTGGGTCGCTATCGAGGGGTGGTGGACCCGGGCCACTGCCGGGTGGGCTTCCAAGGCCTTGGCCAGTTCCAGGACGTTGGACTGGGCCTTGGCCACACGCAAGGAGAGCGTCTCGATGCCGGTAAGGATGGAACTTGCCGAGGCCGCCGAGAGCGTGGGACCCAAATCGTGCAGGAACTTGGAGCGCCCCAGCATCAGGTAGGCCTTGGCTCCGTATCGTCCCAACAACGTGTCCCCGCCGTAGCGTGCCTTGGGCCCGGCGATCTGTGGCCAGCGCACGGCGTCGGAGAAGTCGAAGGTGCCCGCGTCGATGACCAGTCCCCCGAGAACCGACCCGTGCCCGGACAGGGCCTTGGTGGCAGAGTGCACCACGATGTCGGCACCGAACTCGATGGGCCGGTAGGCGGCCGGAGTTGGAAGGGTGTTGTCCACCACCACCGGGATCCCCGCCGCGTGTGCCACCGCGGTGATGGCTCGCAGGTCCACCAGGGTGGCGAGCGGGTTGGACACGGATTCAAGCAGGAAGCCGCGGGTCTTCGGGGTGATCGCCGCCGCCCAGTTCGCGGGGTCTTCGGGGTCCACGAAGCTCACGGTGGCGCCGAAGTCGACGAAGGTGTCGGTGAGCAGGTCCATTGTGCCCCCGTATAGCTTGTTGGAGGCGACCAGGTGGTTGGGCCCCTGCAGCAACGCCAGCAGCGCCAGTGCAACGGCTGCCTGCCCGGTGGCCGTGGCGTTGGCCCCTACCCCTCCCTCCAGTGCGGCCGCGCGTTCCTCGAGCACGGCGACGGTGGGGTTTCCGGTGCGCGAGTAGGTGAAGCCGGGGGCCTTGAGCGAGAAAAGCGCCGCTGCGGTGGCGTAGTCGGGGAACTCGTAGGCCGCAGTGTTGTAGATCGGCACTGTCATGGGCAGGTGGTCCCCGGAGGGGGAATATCCGGCGTGGACTTCTGTGGTGGCGTTGCGCCAGGGGCTGTGGGCCATGATCGTGCCTTTCGAGCCAAGGGGAGAAAGAAAGAGAAAAGGGTGTCGCACCCTTGGGTGCGGCAGTGAGCGGTCAGCTGCCACACCCAAGGTGAACGCCTTGTTGCTAGACGCTCACTCCTAGGTTCGCGCGGGCGGCTGCGGCGGCTTCGACCAGGTTGGCCAGTGAGGCCTCGGTCTCCGCGTAGCCGCGGGTCTTCAGCCCGCAGTCCGGGTTGATCCACAGGGCCTTGGGATCCAGGGAGCCAAGCGCGATGCCGATGAGCTCGGAGATCTCCTGGGTGGAGGGAACACGCGGGGAATGGATGTCGTAGACGCCCGGGCCGATGCCGCGGGAGTATCCGTAACTGGTCAGGTCTTCGGTGACCTCCATCCGGGAGCGTGCCGCCTCGATCGAGGTGACATCGGCATCCAGTGCGTCGATGGCCTCAATGATCTCGCCGAACTCCGAATAACACAGGTGGGTGTGGATTTGGGTGGAGTCGGCCGCCCCTGATCTGGCTAGCCGGAAGGAGTCGACCGCCCAGTTCAGGTATGCGGACTGGTCCGCTGCCCGCAGCGGAAGCAATTCGCGAAGCGCCGGCTCGTCGACCTGGATGATGCCGATCCCGGCCTCCTGCAGGTCGGCGATCTCATCGCGCAGCGCCAGGGCCACCTGGTTGGCCGAGAGCGCCAGCGGCACGTCGTCGCGGATGAAGCTCCAGGCAAGGATGGTGACCGGTCCGGTGAGCATGCCCTTGAGCGGCTTATCGGTCAGCGACGCCGCATGTGTGATCCACGGGACGGTGAAGGCCGCCGGGCGGGTGACGTCACCCCAGAGAATCGAGGGGCGGGTGGCCCGCGAGCCGTAGGACTGGACCCAGCCATTTTCGGTCTCTGAGAATCCGTCGAAGTTCTCCGCGAAGTATTGGACCATGTCGTTGCGTTCGGCCTCTCCGTGGACCAGCACGTCCAGCCCCAGTTTTTCCTGAAGCGCGACGACGCGGGCGATTTCCTCCTTGAGGAACCCCTCGTAGGCTGCCTCATCCAGCGTTCCGCTCCGGTGTGCGGCGCGGGCGGCGCGGACCTCGGTGGTCTGCGGGAAGGAACCGATGGTGGTGGTCGGCAGCGGCGGCAGCGCCAGGGCCTGCTCCTGAGCGTCCTTTCGGATCCCGGCATCGGCCCGACGAAAATCGACGGTGGTGAGGTTTCCGAGGCGTTCACGGACGCGCGCCACGGTGGTGCCGGAGAATCCCGTGCGGCGGGAAATTGCCGATTCCGCGGCGGAAAGTTCCGCGGCGATCACAGCGGCGCCCTCGTTAATGCCCTTGGCCAGGATGATGGCCTCGGCGACCTTTTGGTTGGCGAAGGCAAGCCATTCGGGCAGGTGCGCGGGCAGGTTGCTTTCCAACGCAACGTCGTGCGGTACGTGCTGCAACGAGGTTGCCGTTCCCACAGCCAGGGTGCCCCCGGCCTTGTCGACCTCGGCGCCCAGCGACGTGAGCAGAGCCAGGGAGGCCGAGAGGTCGTTGCGCCAGATGTTGCGCGAATCCACGATGCCGCCCACCAAGGTGGAGCCGGCAAGGTCACCGAGGAACCCGGCCTGCGGGATTGCTCCGCGAACCAAGTCGACGTGCACTGCCTCGATACCGGCGCGAGCCAACAGGCCGGCGGTGGCACCGGGACGTGCGCTGTCCCCGGCCGTGCCGTAGCCGGTGGTCACCAGGATCGCCGGACGCTGCGTCGCCGCAGCGAGCTTGGTGTACACGGCCTGCGCCAGGGCACCGGGAACGGCGAGGGCGGCACCGCGGTCAGTGACCAGTGCGGGTTCGTCGAGCTGTACCCAGGGTGCACCCGCGGCCGCAAGGGACACCAGGATCTGTGCGTAGGCGTCAACGACCTCATCGATGCGGTCCAGCGGGTCGAAGCCCACCGCAGCCCGGTCCTCGGCCTTGGCAAGCAGCAAGTAGCTGATCGGTCCGACCAGGACCGGGCGGATGGTGTGGCCCTTCGCCGCATGGGACTTGAAGGATTCGACCAGCGGGAGTGCGTTGGCCTTGATGGGGCTGGTTTCGCCGATTTCCGGAACCAGGTAGTGGTAGTTGGTATCGAACCACTTGGTCATTTCCAACGGGGCGCGGGACTCGTCGCCGCGGGCCAGGATGAAAGAGGCCGCCGTGTCGATGGTGCCGTTTGTCTCGGCCAGGTCGGCAAAGCGGGTAGGCAGCGCCGAGAGCGCGACCGTGGCATCGAGGACCTGGTCATAGTAGGCGAAGTCCCCGGGAAGCGAGGCGTCGGTGGGGTCGAGCCCGAGCTCGGTGAGCTTTGCGAGGTCGGAGTTCTGCAGCTCGCGAGCCGCAGCATGCAGCGCGGCCTCGTCGGTGCGCTGAGCCCAATGCGATTCGAGGGCCTTCTTGAGTTCGCGGTTCGGCCCGATGCGCGGGTATCCGAGGATGGATACGGCGGGAAAAGTTGGTTTCGGCATGTTTTTTCTCCTGTTTTTGGCGTGCTGAAAGATGGAAAGACGGCGCTGGGTCAGACCGCGGCGCGGATGGCCCAGGTATTGGTGAGATCTGAACGGGTGCGCGGCAGCTCGAGGTGCTCGATCACATCGAGCGAACCGCGGTGGTCGTTGAAGGTGTAAAGGTGCACGCCGGCTGCCCCGTCTCCAAAGGCCCTGCGGGCCAGGTTGACGGCGGCGTCCACGCCGATGCGGTGACGTTCGGCATCCGAGCCGGCGGTTTCCAGTGCGTGGGCCAGAATCGGATCCGGCGCCACCCCGGTCATCTTTGAGAGCCGGTTCAGCCGCGGCAGGGAGTTCAACGGGATGACCCCTGGAATGATCGGGATGCTGACCCCAGCCCTGCGCGAGGCTTGAACAAGGTTGGTGTATTCGCCGGCTTGGAAGTACACCTGGGTGATCGCATAGTTGGCCCCGGAGCGTTCCTTGGCCAGCAGTACTTCCACATCGTGTTCAAAGGACGGGGATTCGGGGTGCCTCATGGGATAGGCGGCAACACCCACACCGAGCCGGCCGCCGGCCAATGCGGCAGTGTGGTCCGCCTCGACCTCGCGGATCAGCTCGATGAGGTAGCGGGCGAAAGGGAACTCCCCGCACCATTGCCCGGGGTCCGCAGGCAGGTCCCCACGCAGTGCCAGCACCCCGCGCACCCCGAGTGAGACGAAATGGCGGATGAGGTTCTGCAGCGAATCGCGGCTCTCCCCGACACAGGTCAGGTGGGCCAGCGGACGCAGCCGGGTGTTTCGGATGAGGTGTTCGATCAGTTCCAGCGAGGCGTTGCGGCGTGCCGGTGAGCCCGAGTAGGTCACCGACACATAATCGGGATCAGTCGTTTCCAGTGCAGCGATGGTGCTAAAGACGCTTTCGGCGGCGTCGCGGTTCACCGGTGGGTACAGCTCGTAGGACAGTGACGGCGGTGCTGCGCTCGATGCAGTGCTCATGTATATATCTCCTCGTCGATACGAGGGAGGCACCAGGGATCACCTCAAAAGCCCCAGGACGCCGGTACGGGTGTCCTGCGACGATGGTGAGTGAACGCCGAAGCGGCTCCATCGCTTCTGGCCTTAGCACCCTCGTCGATGGACGGTCCCTCAACGGGAAGTCCATCGGATGATGGTTGCTGCGGCGTCAACGAGCCAGATCTCTCAGCCGCTCTTGATGGTTGATGCATTCATCTTGTTCCAGACCCGAGGGCTCCTGCAAGGCTCTTTGCCGTCCACCCGTCACGAAGTGCAAAAACACTTCATGTGACTGTTTTCCGTCATGCATGCACCCCGCGCAGGTCACATTGTTAAGTTCGCCAACCAGGCCGGAACACCGTATCCACAAAGGATTTGCCTGTTGAGCGTTACGCTCACGGTTCTTCGTGAAGCCTTTGCGACGCCCCTTCCCCGGGACACGCCCGCCGACGGTTCGTGCATCGCAGTGGCTGCGCATCTGTTTACGGTCCTTTTGCGGCGTGCAGCCTTTGCCCATCAAGGCGTGATTGTATGAATGGGCGGTTCGCTCTTGCGGATCCGCCAATCTCCTTCGATGGGAAGAGGAACCAACATGCAGCTTGGCAACAAGGTAGTAATCGTCACCGGCGGGGCCTCGGGGATCGGGGGCGCGATTTCCCGTGTGCTGGTGGCCCGCGGGGCCAAGGTCGTAGCCGTTGACGTCAACGGCAAAGCCGGCGAAGCGCTCGAGGGCGAACTGGGTTCAAACGTGCAGTTCCTGCTCGGGGATGTCAGTGACAGGACGGTTGCCGAAACGGCCGTCGAACTGGCAAGTGAGAGGTTTGGCGGGCTCGACGGCCTGGTCAACAACGCCCATGCCTCGGCTCAGGCGATGTTCAACGACCTCACCGAGGACCAGTGGGAGCTTTCCTTCAACACCGGTTTCCGTGCCACCCGCCAGTTCATGGCCGCTGCCTACCCGCTGTTGGCCCGCAACGGTGGCGCCGTGGTGAACTTCGGTTCCGGATCGGCCATGGTCGGCCAGGAGACACAGGCCGCGTACGCTTCGGCCAAGGAGGCGATTCGCGGGCTGTCCCGGGTCACCGCCAACGAATGGGCCAAGGACGACATCCGCGTCAACGTCGTCTCCCCGATGGCGCTGACCCCCGGGGTCAAGGCCTGGAGCGAGGCATACCCACAGATGTACCAGGACTCGCTGGCCAAGGTCCCGTTGGGCCGCTTCGGTGATCCCGAGGAAGATGTCGCGCCGATCGTCGCATTCCTGCTCTCCGATGACTCCAGGTACATGACCGGCCAGACGCTCATGGCCGACGGCGGTGCAAACAAGCTCTACTGATCACTTGGGCAGCCACACGGCAGGCATCGGCGTCCGGCTCGGTCAACGCGTCGGCCGGTCGGTGCACCCTGGTCTCCACTAGGCTGGTGCGCATCATGGATATCAGGAACACGACGCACCAAGACGGCGGACGCGCCCGGGCAGTCACAGAGGATTCGCGGCCCGGTGAAGACGAGTTCCGCATCGACATCGAACGCATCCGCTTCTCCCCCTATTTCTCCCGGCTCTCGGCGGTGACCCAGGTGATCCCCCAGGCGGGCGCCGGCACCGTGGTGCACAACAGGCTCACCCACTCGCTGAAGGTCTCCGCGGTCGCCCGCTCCATCGCCATCGGCCTTCGCAATGCCGACGAACCCACCCGCAAGCTCGTCGCGGAGTTGGGCGGTTGCGACCCGGTGGTGGTGCAGGCCGCCGCGGCCGCCCACGACCTGGGCCACCCTCCCTTCGGGCACCTCGGCGAGCAGGAACTGGACCGGGTCGCCCGCCACACCCTGGGTTTGCCCGACGGGTTCGAGGGCAATGCCCAGAGCTTCCGCATCCTCACCGCGCTGGACAGCTGCGATGCCAGTCCGCGCGGGTTGAACCTGACCCGGGCGGTGCGTGCGGCGGTGTTGAAGTATCCATGGACCCGCAACGAATGGCGTGCCATGCCCGATCGGCCTCCGCAGCTCTTGCCGCGCGGTGTTGGCCTTGGCGGCGGCAGGGGTGCGGTGAAGTACTCGGCCTACGACATCGAATCGCTCGAGATGCATGATGCGCTCTCGGTCTTCCCGCAGATATCCAATCACCAGCAGACCCTGGAGTGCTCGGTCATGGATATCGCCGATGACATTGCCTATGCGGTGCACGACCTTGATGATTTCCACCGTGCCGGCGTGTTGCAGTATTCACCGGTCTCCGCCGAGCTGCGGCACTGGCTGGATTCCGCAAAGGAATTTACCGGGCTCCAGGACCATGAGCTGGACCAGCGCCGCCCCGGCCACGGCCTGGAGGTCACCTGGCGCAGGGTTGCGGACAAGGACCCGGCGATCGCCGATGCCGAGGCTTTCCGCGCCTCGGTCCAGCGTGTGTGCCACGACCTTGTCGAAGGACTGCTTTCCTTGCCTTATGACGGCGGCTTGGACGCGGACCGCGCCGTCACCGCTTTCACCCGCCGTTGGATCGACAGGCTCCAGGCGTCCATCGCGGTCGAAAGGAACCCGGGAATCCGCAGCGGGCACGTCAGGTTGGCCGATGAGGCCTGGCACGACGTGGTGGTGCTTAAGTTCGTGCACTCGCGGTTTGTGCTGGACCGCTCCGACCTGGCCCTCTACCAGCGCGGACAAACCCGGATCATCAAGTCCCTGGCTGAGGGGCTGGCAGCATGGCTGGATGATCCGCAGGACGCCGCACGGGCCCCGCGGAGGTTGCACGACTCCATCGAGGCCGCCACCGAAGAGTACCGTCAGCTCCATGCCAGCTCCCCGGCGCTGTTGGGCAACGGGGGCCGCCTCGAAATCGAACGACTGGGCAAGGCCCGGGCCATTGTCGACTACATCGCCTCGTTCACCGACGCGCAGGCGGTTTCCGTCAACGCTCTGCTCACCGGAACCGCCGAGGGGATCTGGGAGGTCGGTCGCGGCCTGTAGGACAATGCGAACGGCGAAGGCCGCCACTTCCCTTTGCGGGATGTGGCGGCCTTCGCCGTTCTGCGTTGAGAATCCCGAAGGGCTACTTCTTGAGCAGTTCCAGCACGGTATTCAGCGTGGTGCTCGGGCGCATCGTCTCGATGACCTTGGCCTCGACAGGGCGGTAGTAGCCGCCAAGGTCAACAGGGGAACCCTGTACGGCTGCGAGTTCGGCGATGATGGCTTCCTCGTTACCGCCCAGTGCCTCGGATACGGCCTTGAAGGCGTCCGCCAATGCGGCGTCCTTGGTCTGTGCGGAGAGTTCCTCTGCCCAGTACTTGGCCAGGTAGAAGTGGCTGCCACGGTTGTCCAGTTCCCCGACCTTGCGCTTGGGCGACTTGTTCTCCAGCAGGAAGGTGCCGGTTGCCGCGTCCAAGGTGTCCGCAAGGATCTGCGCGCGCGCATTGTCCGAGGAGTTTGCAAGGTGCTCGAAGGAAACCGCAAGGGCGAGGAACTCACCGAGAGAATCCCAGCGCAGGTGGTTTTCCTTCACCAGCTGCGAAACGTGCTTCGGGGCGGAGCCACCCGCACCGGTTTCGAACAATCCGCCACCGGCGATCAGCGGCACGATGGAAAGCATCTTGGCGCTGGTGCCCAATTCGAGGATCGGGAACAGGTCGGTGAGGTAGTCACGCAGCACGTTGCCGGAAACCGAGATGGTGTCCTCGCCGCGACGCAGACGCTCGATGGTGTACTTGGTGGCGTCGACCGGCGAGAGGATCTTGATGGTCAGGCCATCGGTGTCGTGGTCCTTGAGGTATTCAGTGACCTTGGAAATGAGCACCGCATCGTGGGCGCGGGCGTCATCGAGCCAGAAAACGGCCGGGGTCTCGGATGCTCGGGAGCGGTTCACGGCCAGCTTGACCCAGTCGCGCACCGGCACGTCCTTGGTCTGGCAGGCACGCCAGATGTCGCCCGGGAAGACCTGGTGCTCGATGAGCACGCCGCCGGAGGCATCCAGGACCTGGACGTGCCCTTCAGCCTTGATCTCGAAGGTCTTGTTATGCGATCCGTATTCCTCAGCGGCCTGTGCCATCAGTCCGACGTTGGGGACGGTGCCCATGGTGGTCGGATCGAAGGCTCCGTTGGCGCGGCAATCCTCGATGACCGCCTGGAACACGCCGGCATAGGAGGAGTCCGGGATGACAGCCAGGGTGTCGTGTTCGTTGCCGTCCGCGCCCCACATGTGGCCGGAGGTGCGGATCATAGCCGGCATGGAGGCATCGACGATGACGTCGGAGGGAACGTGCAGGTTGGTGATGCCGTTGTCGGAATCCACCATGGCAAGTGACGGTCCGTCTTCGTAGCCCTTGGCGATCAGCTTCTCGACACCGGCGCGAACGTCGTCGGCCAGATCATCGAGACCACCGAGGATGGCGGCCAGGCCGTTGTTGGGGCTCAGGCCGGCAGCCTCGAGCTGCTCGCCGTAGGTCTCGAAGAGCTCGGAGAAGTAGGCCTTGACGACATGACCGAAAATGATCGGGTCCGAGACCTTCATCATCGTTGCCTTCAGGTGGGCGGAGAACAGGACGCCCTCGGCCTTGGCCTGGGCTACCGCATCTTTCAGGAAGGCGTTCAGCGAGGCTGCGTGCATGACGGTGCCGTCGATGATCTCGTGCTCCAGTACGGGGAAGGCCTTCTTCAGGACCTTGACTTCGCCGTCCTCGCTGACAAAGCGGATGGAGATCTTCTGGTCCTTGTCGATGACCACTGACTTCTCGTTGGCACGAAAGTCGTCTTCACCCATGGTGGCGACGTTCGTCTTCGAATCGCTGGACCAGGCACCCATGGAGTGCGGGTTCTTGCGGGCGTAGTTCTTCACGCTCAGCGGTGCGCGGCGGTCCGAGTTGCCCTCGCGCAGGATCGGGTTCACTGCAGAGCCCTTGATCTTGTCGTAGCGGGCACGGATGTCGGTTTCCTCGTCCGAGGACGGGTTGCTCGGGTAGTCCGGCAGGGCGTATCCCGCAGCCTGCAGCTCGGCAATGGCCGCCTTCAGCTGCGGGACGGATGCCGAGATGTTCGGCAACTTGATGATGTTTGCATCGGGGCTCTTAACCAGGTCGCCAAGCTCGGCCAGGGTGTCCGGGATCTGCTGCTCTGCGGTGAGGTAGTCGCCAAAGACCGAAATGATGCGGCCGGCCAGCGAGATGTCGCGCGTCTCGATCTCTACACCCGCGGTCGAGGCATAGGCTTCGACAATCGGCAGGAACGAGTGGGTTGCCAGCATCGGAGCTTCGTCGGTGTGGGTATAAATAATCTTGGCCATAGGTGAGGCGTCTCCCTGAACGGTCTTATCGGATATGTGTACTCCGAACTGATCTCAACATCCCCAACTTACCCGATTTAACGCGTACAAACACTTTTTGCGGTATAACCCACACACATTCCCAACCCGTTTTCGCCGTGGAAAGCCGGGGTAAAAGCCTCTTCGGCCCGGTAACGCGTTAAGTTAACGCGTCATAACTGAACTTCATTACTTTCGGCGCCGGCCCGCACCGGAACCGTCCCTTTTGGCTCACGCACGGTTTCCTCGATGGTCCGCGGTGGCAATTGCACCGTCGCGCCCGGCACCTCGCAGGCAGTGCATGCACCGTTCCCCGCCGCGGTTCATTGCCCGTGAGGCATCCGCCGGAGACCGCAAGGACCCCCGGAAACAACTCCGGGGGTCCTTGCGCTCGCGCTTGGGCCGTAAGGAGGCACGCCGTCACCTAGTGGAAGAAGTGGCGAGCACCTGTGAAGTACATCGTGATGCCCGCGGCGTTGGCAGCGGCGATGACTTCCTCGTCGCGAACCGAACCACCGGGCTGGACCACTGCGCGCACACCGGAGTCGAGGAGGATCTGCAGGCCGTCGGCGAACGGGAAGAACGCATCGGAGGCGGCAACCGCCCCGCGGGAACGCTGCGCGGAGGTGCCTTCGACGCCGGAGGCACCGCCGGCTGCATCGACTGTAGATTCGACAGTGACGCCCAAGGTGTTGGCGCGCTCAACGGCGAGCTTGCAGGAATCCACGCGGTTGACCTGGCCCATGCCGATACCTACTGCTGCACCGTTGTTGGCAAGCAGGATGGCGTTGGACTTCGCGGCACGCACTGCGGTCCAGGCGAAGGACAAGTCAGTCAGTGTTGCTTCGTCGGCGGCTTCGCCTGCCGCGAGGGTCCAGTTTGCTGGGTTGTCGCCCTCGGCATCGACCTTGTCGCTCATCTGTACCAGTACGCCGCCGGAGACCTGGCGGATTTCACTGGCGTAACGCCCGTAACCTTCGGGCAATGCCAACAGCCGGATGTTCTTCTTGGCCGAGAGGATGGCAACGGCTTCGGCCTCAAAGGCCGGAGCTATGACGACTTCGGTGAAGATGTCCTTGATGGTCCTTGCCATCCCGACTGTCACCGTGCGGTTAGCGGCGATAACGCCGCCAAAGGCCGAGAGCGGGTCGGTGGCGTGCGCCTTAGCGTGTGCATCGGCGATCGGGTCCGCGGCATCGGCGGACGCGACGGCCACGCCGCACGGGTTCGCGTGCTTGATCACGGCCACGGCGGGGGCTTCGAAGTCGTATGCTGCGCGCAGGGCAGCATCGGCGTCGACGTAGTTGTTGTAGCTCATGGCCTTGCCGTGCAGCTGGTCGGCCTGGGCGATGCCTGCAGGGGCTGCCTTGTCGACATACAGGGCCGCCTGCTGGTGCGGGTTTTCGCCGTAACGCAACACCTCGGAGCGTTCCAGTGCCAGGCCCGTGTACGCAGGCCAATCGATGATGCCGTCTCCGTCCTCGTCGAGGAACTGGGCAGCGGTCCAGGAAGCGACGGCCGTGTCGTATGCGGCAGTGTGCGCAAAGGCCTTGGCTGCCAGGCGCTGACGAGACTTCAGGTCAAAGCCTCCTTCGGCTGCCGCGGCAACAACGGCACCGTAGGAAGCGGGATCGACGACGATCGATACCGCGGCGTGGTTCTTCGCAGCGGACCGGACCATGGCGGGGCCGCCGATGTCGATCTGCTCGACCACTGCATCGTTCTCGGCGCCCGAGCGCACGGTGTCGACGAACGGGTAGAGGTTCACCACCACGAGGTCGAAGGTCTCGATCTTCATGTCGGCAAGGGTCTTCATGTGGGCCGGAACGCGGCGGTCGGCGAGGATTCCCCCGTGCACCCGCGGGTGCAGGGTCTTGACTCGCCCGTCAAGCATCTCCGGGGAACCGGTGACTTCCTCGACCTCAGAGACAGGGATGCCCGCTGCGGCGATGCGCTTGGCGGTTGATCCAGTGGAAACCAGCGCGACGCCGGCTGCATGCAATCCCGCAGCCAATTCCTCCAGGCCGGTCTTGTCGTAAACGGAAATCAGGGCCCGGCGAATCGGAACACGATCAAGGACGGTCTGGCTCACAAAAATCTCCCAGGGTGCGGAATTGAGGGGTGCACCACCCATCTTATCGCGCACCCGCGAGAGCGGGTTTCCAATGCTGCGGCGCAGGCGCCCAGGCAACACTCGTTCCAGTCAAGGCCGGATCCGGACGAACTTCGAAGAACCGGCAGCGAGACGAGCGCGCGCTACTGTCGCGGATCCGCCTGTCTAGAGCGCGAGTTCCGGGAAATGCTTGGCCAGTTGCGACTCGGTAAGGCATCTGCGAAGGATCTCGTCCCCGTGGTCATCGTCCGAAAGGTAGACCACCACGTCGGCGTTACGACCCACTGCCAAGGCAGTACGCAATGATTCCGTCACGCGGATGAGCATCCCATAGTAAAGGCGATTGGTTTTCTCCCAGCCGTGCGCCGTGGCGACGGCCGTCAAGGCCTGGCTCCACAGGTTCGTTGCCGACTCGTCGAAGAGTTCGATGGGGCTCCACTGCCAATCAGACGGATTCCACTTGGACGAGTAGTATCCCTGTTCGACATCTGAGGTCAGCGCGTCGAATTCCTTCAGAACCGCGTCGATGTCTTCTTCATCATCGTCCTCTCCTGAGGGGACGCCGTCATTCTCATCGTCGTCGGAGTTGCTGTCCTCGTTGTCCTCGCGATGCGTATCCCGGTCGGACCCGTCATCGTCGGCGTCGGCACGTTCCTCGAAGTCCTCGTTCTCGTCATCGTCGTCGGAAGTCTTTTCCTCGTTGTCCTCGGCGAACGAACGAGTCAGTGCTTCTTCGGAGTTCAACGCCAGCACCGGTAAATCGATGTGGTCGGTTTCATCGGCGCTCACCCCGTCAAGGGCAATCGCGTAGAAAACTTCGTCCGGGTGATGACCAATTATCTCTTCCGCCTGGCGAAGAGCCGACACCCGTATCGCCTCTTCGAGAGCGGTCCAATCTACTCCCATGACCAGAGCCTACCCCGGGTTGCCCCGCACTGGAACAGGCTCTGCACATGGGGTATCGACCAATACGCCAACCCCGAAAGAACCCGTAGCCACGCAACACGATGCAACTATAAGTCAAGGCCTATTCCGTGGATTCGAGTTTCACGGCGTAGCGTTGTTCCCGGCACCGGAATGAGGTTTCCTCCCTCCACCGCTTTCACTGCCAAGTTGCCGTCGCTGTACACGTCCTGCGTCAGACCGCACCCATCCAAAAGGTCTCTCTAAGATGAACAATTTCCTCAAGCTTCCCACTGGGGAGTCAGTGGTCCAGAACCTTCCGTGGAAGTGGGGTGTCCAGGGGAAGATCTTCATCATTGGCGGGCTGGGATTCATGTTCGACGCCTGGGACGTTACCCTCAATGGTGCGTTGATCCCGTTGGTTGCCGCCGAGTGGGGTCTGGACAGGACGACGGCGGCGTTGCTGGGCACCGGAAACCTTGTGGGCATGGCATTTGGTGCGTTCCTTTGGGGCACGATAGCCGACAAGATCGGACGCAAAAAGGCCTTCACCTGGACGCTGCTGATCTTCTCGCTCTTCACCGTCGCAGGTGCCTTGGCACCGAGCTTTGCCTGGTTCGTTGCGTTCCGGTTCATTGCGGGTGTGGGACTGGGAGGTTGCATCCCGGTGGACTACGCACTTGTTGGTGAATTCACCCCGGCCAAGCAACGGGGCAGGGTGCTGACGGCCATGGACGGCTGGTGGCCGGTGGGCGCTGCGCTCTCCTTCTTCATTTCCGGTTGGGTCCAAGCGACCACGGGAAACTGGCGCCTGATCCTGGTCGTGATGGTGTTGCCTGCCTTGCTGGTGTTCTGGATCCGACGAAGCGTTCCGGAGTCCCCGCTGTATCTGGTGCGCAAGGGACAGCGGGACGCTGCTGCCAAGGTCATCGATGACCTGGTCAAGCGCACCGGCGCACCGGCAGTGCCCTACACACTTCCTGAACCTGCTGCCGCCCCGCGTTTATCCGCGGGTTCCTGGCTTGAACAACTGGTGAAGATCTGGCGTTTCAGCCCCAAGATCACGATGGTCTCCTGGTCGTTGTTTCTCACCATCCTGCTGGTCTACTACCTGGCTTTGACCTGGATGCCCACGATCCTTGCGGACGCCGGAATGGCGCAATCCACAGCACTCTTCATGACGTCGTTGATGGCGTTGATGGGCCTGATCGGCGTGGCCATCGCTGCCCTTCTGGTGGAGTGGGTCGGTCGCAAATGGCTACTGGGAATCACCGGTCCCTTATCTGCCATCATCTTGGTCATGGTGGCGGTGACGATCAACGCACCGACGCTGGCCTTGGTCTGGTTGCTGATCTTCGGAATCGTCGTTCAGATTGCCGTTCCGGTTTTGTACACCTACGTTTCCGAGCTGTACCCGACGGAACTGCGTGGTTCCGGGTTTGGTTGGGCGTCGTCGTTCAGCCGCCTGGGCGCAGGATTCGGACCACTGATCTTCGCCGCCATGTGGCCAGTCGTCGGGCTTGGGAACTTGTTCCTCGTCGCCGGGGCACTGGTACTGGCTGCCGTCATCATGATGGCGTTCTTTGCCCCCGAGACCAAGGGTCGTCTGCTGCACTAGATCTGGCGCCACCCAACACATGCCGTTCCGTTTCTTAGATGGGGGTACCGGGTAGTGGTGGTGCGGTGGATCTATAGGTATGCCCGGTGGGTGTGGTGATCACCAAGGTATGCCGGCCTCCGGTGTCCTCCACGTGTTCTTCCCATCC
>NZ_BAABLK010000032.1:0-23232 GCF_039544305.1 Paeniglutamicibacter antarcticus | reverse complement strand
TGGACTGGTGCTGTCTTATCCGGATCCGGCCCCTATAAGCGATATCCCTGGTGCCTCTCGAATCTCGGTGACAGCACCCCCCGGATCATGAAAGAACAGGGGGAGTGAATCATGCCGAGACCGACAGACCAGCAACCCCAATTCTTCCTCAATGAGTCCGTTTAAGGGGCTAGTTAAAAGGTAACGGGGGGGTCCGAGTTGTACGGCAGCGTGCCAGGCGGACAGGCCGAATAACTGCATGTGCCCCCACGGCGATCATGGCGCGATGGTGGTGGGCAGCGAGCTTCCGGATCACCGGTATCTGTTCCTGTCCGACACCCTGCCCACCGTCTGGCAGGGCGTCGACTATGCGAATGTGCCAGAGAGCGGAACGCTGGCAGTATTTGGCTCGGGCCCGGTGGTCCAGCGGCCAGACATGGCAGCCCGGCACGGCGTCGAGGTCCTTGGTTTCCCCATTGACATCGTTGCGGAGCTGCAGGAGATGACCAAGCGGGGACCGGATTCGATTTTTGATGCAGTCGGTTTGAAGGCCCACGGATCGACAGGCGAAAAGCTGGTGCAGGCAGCGGCGGGTCTGTTGCCGAAGAAGCTGGGGCAGCAGGCAATGGAAACGATTTTGGTGGATCAGACCTCGGTCCTGCACACAACCTTCGCGGCAGTGCGTCGCGGCGGAACGGTTTCACTCAGCGGCCTCCACGCGGGCGCGGCCACGCCCATGGCGTTTATCGACATTTCCGACAAGCAGATCCAACTGCGCGAGGGACAGCGCAACACCAGGAGCTGGACCCAGAGGATTCTTCCCTTCACCGAAGATCCCTCCGACCCGCCGGGACTCGATGATCTGGTGGCCCACACAGCTCCCTCGTCGTAGGGCTCCGAGCTGTGCGAAACGTTCCAGAAGAAGGCGGGACGGTTGCAACAAGGTCGTGCTCGATCCCTGATCTGCAGTCTCGTCCAAACACGAGGCAGAGGCGGTGTTGCCCGGTTCAGTCGCCGAGCGGAATCCTTCCGGTCAGCTGCTCGTGACCCAGCGCGCCTGTCTGGGAATCGGCGATCACCTTCCGGGCCGCGTCGGTCTGGTCCTCGACGTTCCACAGCAACACCCCGGAGACCTCTCCGGCGTCGCTGAGGTAGTAGACAACGCCGCGGCTGCGGTCCTCGGCCCAGTCCTGCACCATCTCAAGGGACGAGTCCAGGCGGCCGACCGCCGCGTACCGGGTGCCGAAGAGCACCGAGTAGAAGTACGGGGTGTGGGTGTGTGGCTCCAGCGGACCCGCCATGTTGGCGCCTGCACGTGAGCCCATCTCGTTCGCGTTATCCACGTGCTCAACCCGGCGTCGCCCCAGCAACCTGTCGGGGTGATTCGCCACGTCTCCGGCCGCGAACACTTCGGGATCACTGCTCACCAAGGTCTCGTCCACCACGATGCCGTTATCGACCGTTAATCCCGCGGCCTGGGCGAGCTCTGTCGAAGGGCTGATGCCCAGGCCAACCACGACGCCGTCCACCCTGAACTCGGCGTCCATGCCGTCGCCGATCAACAGCTGTCCATCTTCGATGGAGCCAGACTCGATCGTTGTGCCCTGAGAGAGGTTCACGCCGTTCTCGGTGAACATCCGGGTCACCTGCTGCGCCAATTCCCGGGGAAAGACCGATTCATTGACCAGGTCCTCGGGATAGGCGAGTGTCACCCGGGTGTCGTTGAGCAACAGCGCACAGGCCAGCTCGGTGCCGATGAATCCGCTTCCCACCACCAGCAAGTGCCGATCTTTCTCTGCCAGTTCGCGCAGCTTGCGGTAGTCCGTGACGGTACGGAAGTAAATCACCCGATCGTCATCGGGAAAATCGAGCCGATGCGGTTGCCCGCCGGTGGCCAGTAACAGTTTTTCGTAGCCCACCCGCGCGCCGGAGGCCGTGTCCACGGTGTGCGCCTTGAGGTTGATCATCGTCGTCGGGTCGCTTGTCACCAGCTCGGCGCTGATCTCGTCGGTGGTGTTCAGCCAGACCTTCTCGAAGCCGAATTCCGGGTCGGTCCACAGCTTCTTGGACAGGGCCGGCCGGGTGACTGACGGCTCCGGATCGGAACCGATGAGCAGGATCGATCCCCGGGCGTCAGCGCAGCGGATCGCCTTGGCTGCGGCGTCCCCTGCCATCCCGCCACCAATGATCACGTATGTCGTAGCGTTCCTCGGTGAAAGACATCGGCACCCCTTAGATCGTCGCGACAGAGCCGGAATCGACCCGGTAATTGGAACCGTTGACAAAGCTCGCGCGGTCCGAACACAGGAACGTGATCACGGCGGCCACTTCCTCGGGTTCACCGCGGCGCTTGAGTTCCATATAAGGGCGCTTTTCATCCAGGAAACTCTGGATCGCCTCATCGACCGTGGTCCCGAGCTCCTTGGCGCGTTTTTCCATCATGGCATCGGTCATCGGGGAACTGATGAACGCGGGGGAAACGGTGTTCACCAACAGGCCTTCCGTGGCATAACTGCGTGAGAGTCCCTTAGCCATGGCCAGCACGCCGGCCTTGGCTGCGCAGTATGGAAGCTCGTCGTCATAGGGCTGCACCGCATCTTCGCTGGTGAGGTAGACGATGCGGCCCCAACCGCCTTTGCGCAACGCCGGCAGGAAAGCCTTGGTGAGCCGCACCGGACCCAGCAGATCGACGGTGATCGTGTTCACCCATCCCTCGTCGTCTATCTCGTGGAACAACCCCTGTGCCCCGGTGATACCGGAGGACTGCACAAGGATGTCGATTTCTCCCACCGCTGCCTCGGTGTCCTTGCGCAGCTTGTCCACCGCGTCGAGGTCGGTGAGGTCGGCCGCAAAGGCGAATAGCCTGCCCTTGGCGGCGTTCAGCTTGCAGGCGGCCTCATCCAGTGCGACCTGGTCCAAATCGGAGAGCACAACGATCGCGCCCTCCTCCAGCAGCTGCCGCGCTGTAGCCGATCCGATGCCACCGGCGCCGCCGGTGACCAGTGCGATCTTGTCCTTGATGCCGAGATCCATGATCATCCTTTCGAAGTCCTGTAGCGAACATAACAACGTAGAGTCGGTTCGACAACCCACAGGCAGGTTCCCACGGCAAGGAGTCATCATGGCAAGGTTCACGACCACAGACGGCGTCGAGCTGAATTTCATCGATACCGGTTCGGGTCCTGCCCTCGTGCTCTTGCACGGTTGGGGGTTCAGCCACCGTTTCTTCGACGGTGTCGTCCCCGCGCTTTCGAGGAACCTCCGGGTCGTGGCGCTGGATTTGCGTGGGCACGGAGACTCCGGCGCCCCGCGGTACCAACCCCGGGTGGCACGGATGGGCGCGGACCTCCACGAGCTGCTTGGGCACCTTGACCTGGAGGAGGCGGCCGTGCTGGGTTGGTCACTCGGTTCGGCAGTCATCTGGAGCATGTTGGAGAACTTCGGGTCCCAACGGGTTGCCGCGGGGATCTTCTGCAGCCAGGTGCCTCGACAGTATCTGGCCGAGGACTGGCCATGGCACCACGCCCAGTGTTTCGATGACTCGGGTCTGGCCAGGTTCCAAGGACAGGTCCATTACCAGCTCGAGACCATGATCAAGGAGCAAGTCGATGAGATCTGCGCAGCCCCGGTGAGCGAGGCGGACCGGGCATTGTTCGTGAACGAGATGGCAAAGTGCCCGGCTGCGGTGCGCAACGCGATCATGGCCGATCACACGCGTCACGACTGGCGCGACTTCCTTCAACAGCTGGATTTGTCCACCTTGGTCATGACCGGCCAACAGGACCAGGCCTACGACTGGCGCGGCGTGGCCTGGATCGGCGATCACGTCCCCGGGGCACAGACGGTGTTGTTCCCCGACAGTGCGCACGCGATCTTCCACGACGAGCCCGAACGGTTCGTTTCCGCGGTGCTGGACTTCGTCGCACACACATCTGCAGGGACGCGAGGATCAGCTCGCCCAACCAGTTCGGATGCCGACAGCTGATCCCCACCGACGCAATCCTGCAAACCCGAAGGGGCGTGGGCTTAAGAAGGCCAACCGCCGTAGACCCTGTGCATCGGCGGGCTTGAAAGGTGGTTCCTGCATTCCATGCCCCGGCAAGGCGCCCAGCGAGGTGAAAGCCGGTGGCGCGGGTCCTGGGCCGCGTCCGCCAGGTTGCCAAGGTGTTGCCTGAAGCACTGTTTGCCTGTCGCATTCCTTGGGAGACCGTGGTCGCCAAGCCACACCGACTTCCGCCGCCCGCGCCGGTGGCCGCCCGCATGCTGCTCCCACGGGAACCCGCCCTTGCCTGGGAACGGCCACAACCTTCTTACTGCCTTCGTATCGGGAGCCGGGACGTTTTCGGCGATTTCTCTTTGAGGGATCAGTCCCCTTCCCTAGCCCTTTCATGGTCACCGGACGTACGTTGGCTATGGACGCCACACGCCGGGGGTCGATCCCGGCGCACACCATTTCCCATAGCTAAGGATGCGCAAGACATGAGCACAAATCACGCACCGCGCCCGGGTGCCGAAAAGTTGGACGATGAACAACTCGATCTTGCGCACCGATTGGCGACGCAGCTGAGGGTGGATTCGATCCGTTGCAGCACGCAGGCAGGCTCCGGGCACCCTACATCCTCGCTGTCGGCCGCTGACCTGATGTCGGTCCTGCTTCTGCACCACATGCGCTACGAATGGTCCAATCCCGGGCTTGGGTCCAACGACCACCTGATCTTTTCCAAGGGCCATGCCTCTCCATTGTTGTACTCGATTTATCGATCCGTCGGCGTGCTCGATGAGGACGAACTGGTCAACACCTACCGCAAGTTCGGTTCCCGCCTCCAAGGACACCCAATGCCGATCCTGCCGTGGGTCGATGTAGCAACCGGTTCACTCGGGCAAGGTCTGCCTGACGCCGTCGGGGTGGCCCTGGCCGGGAAGTACCTCGACAAGTTGCCGTACCAAACGTGGGTGCTGTGCGGTGACAGCGAAATGGCCGAGGGATCCATGTGGGAAGCCATCGACAAGGCCGCCTACTACAAGCTCGGAAACCTCACCGCCATCGTGGATGTGAACCGTCTGGGCCAAAACGGACCTACGGAGCTGCAATGGGAGATGGAGAAGTATGCCCAGCGGGTCGAGGCGTTCGGGGCCCGGGCGGTGGTGATCGACGGCCACGACCTGGCGGCCATCGATTCCGCATTGGCCGAGGCGCGCTCCAACCCCGATCAGCCCACCGTGGTGCTGGCACGCACCATCAAGGCCAAGGGTGTCCCGGAGATCGAGGACATGGAGGGTTGGCACGGCAAGGCACTGCCCAAGGACATGGCGCAGCGGGCCATTGCCGCACTGGGCGGGGTGACGGATTTGTCCATCACGACCGCGTCCCCCGTTAAGAGCGCACCGCAGGCACAGGCCGCGCCATCGGCGCCGGTGAAACTGCCGAGGTGGGACATCGGCGAAGAGGTAGCCACCCGGGTGGCGTTCGGGGCAGCCATTTCTGCATTGGCTGTGCGCCCGGAGGTGGTGGTCCTGGACGGCGAAGTCGGCAATTCAACCCATGCCGGGGACTTCAAGGATGCCTGCCCGGAACGATTCTTCGAGATGTTCATAGCAGAACAGCAGCTCATCGCCTCGGCGATCGGCCTCTCCGTGCGCGGATACATCCCCTTCGCTTCGAGCTTCGCCGCCTTCCTGGTCGCCCGGCCCTACGACTTCATCCGGATGGCCGGGGCCTCGGAAGCCAACATCAGATTGGTCGGGACCCATGCCGGGGTGGAAATCGGGCAGGACGGCCCCTCCCAGATGGCGCTCGAAGACATTGCTGCGATGCGCGCCATTCACACCTCAACCGTCCTCTACCCCGGCGATGCCCCATCGACAACTGCCTTGGTCGCCAGCATGGCCGACACCGATGGCGTGGTCTACCTCCGGGCGACCCGGGGTGCCTACCCGGTCATCTACGGACCTGACGAAAGATTCCCTATCGGCGGATGCAAGGTCCATGGTGCAGGCCCGGAGGACAAGGTAGCGTTGATCGGCGCGGGCGTCACGCTGCATAAATGCCTGGCCGCTGCCGACGAGCTGGCCCAGGCAGGTATCCCTGCCCGGGTGATTGACCTCTACTCGATCAAACCATTGGATCGAGCTACGCTTCTTGAGACGTGTCGGGCTGTCGGCAACCGCTTGGTTGTGGTGGAGGACCATTACCCCCACGGCGGCATTGGCGGCGCCGTGATGGAGGCCCTTGCCGATGCCGACGTGGGCGAACTCCACGTCGCGCTCTTGGGCGTCAGCGGCCTCCCGAGCTCCGGGCAGCCCTCCGAACTCTTGGATGCCGCCGGCATCTCGGCCCGGCATATCGGCGCAGCTGCCCGGAAGATTGTCAAGGCCTAGGACTAAGGCGCAGCCCGGGGTCAGCGATATTGTCCTTCCGGGCAGGCCCGGTGTTGGCGCTGCGCGGGGAATTCTGTTGACCGAACCGACCGCCGAGCACGTTTGTTCGCGTCGTTCATCGTCCATCGGTGCTTTGAACCGGGAGCGGCAGGAGCCCTTTACTTCAAGGACGCTTCTCCACCGCTGGCGGAAGCGGCCCATGGGCTCGCGGGCTCCCTTCCATGTCTCTAGGTTCTTCATCCGCTCGTTGATCCATGCACGAAACCATGTGTCCGGCGCCAGGGCCATCACCGCAGGAACCTGATGGATCCCAACGAGTGTGCCTCCTCCGCCCTTCCAAGCAGATAAGGGACAGCCACAGTTATAACGTCCGTGAAGACCTGGACATTGCGTGGCCATCCGCCGATAGCCATGCGATCCCCATCCTGGGATCGTATCGTGCCTGCTGCGGGAATCGATCGGGCTTCAGGTCAACCTAGCCTCTCCGCCTTGGCAGGGTTAGGCTTCCCCTAAGACCAACTTTATTGCGAAAGGATACACTGCCTTGGACCATGAAGCCGTCCTGCCCTCGGGCCAGCAATTCCGCCTGATTTCAGGAAACCAAACCGTGGTGCTCACCGAGGTGGGTGCCGCCATCCGCTCCTACACGGTGGGTGACCGTCCCGTCCTGGATGGTTATGGCGAAGACGAAAGCTGCACCGGCACCCGCGGCCAGACACTGCTCCCTTGGCCTAACCGGATCAGGGACGGACGTTACACCTGGGGTGGGCGTACCCATCAACTTGACCTGACCGAGCCCGCCAAGCACGGGGCAATCCATGGCCTGACCCGGTGGGCCAACTGGCAGCCCGTGGAGCACCAGAAAAACAGTGCAAGTTTTCGCTACGTCCTGCACCCCTGCCCTGGTTGGAACGGCATCCTTGAATGCCGGCTGGACTATACCCTGGATGACTCCGGGCTGGGCGTTCGCACCACCGCAACCAATATCGGTTCCACTTCCTGCCCATACGGTACCGGCGCGCACCCGTACCTGACGGTGGGCACCGCCACCATCAACGACGCCCATGTGCGTGTACCGGCTTCCGCGTACCTGCCCGTTGACGATCTTGGGATTCCTGCCGGCCAGGATGCAGTGGACGGTACGCACTACGACCTGCGAAACATCCAGGAGATCGGGGCCCGTCAGATCGATGCCGCTTATACGCAGCTTAAACGCGATGTAGATGGCCGGGCGCGAGTCCGTCTCGAGTCGCCGCGTGGACATGCCGTCGAATTGTGGACCGACGAGTCCTACCCGTACCTGGAAATCTACACCGGCGACACCCTTCCGCAGCAGGATCGCCGCCGTACTGGGATCGGGGTCGAGCCAATGACCTGCGCCCCCGATGCCTTCAACAATGGCCAGGGCCTGATTACGCTCAAACCGCAGCAGAGCCATACGGCCCTGTGGGGTATCAATCCCGACGCCTGAGGCAACAACCCACCGAAACGCTGCGGCTTCCCACGTGGGCTGTTCGAACTCGAGAAGGCCGCGGGAACTATCAGGAGCATCGGGTCCACGGACCCTACCCTGATCAAGTCTCCCTGCACCCGCCGCCAACGGCTGAATTCGTTCGTTCGGGGATGGCTGACGCGTTGGATGCGCGGAAAACTTGTGATTCCAGCAGAGGATCCGAAGCATAAACGTTGAACACGGGTCCATTGCACCGGACCAAGACCGGAGCAACAGAACCCGCCGCATGGATTTCGGCTTCTCGGCAATTTCCTTCGGATTCGCAAGAGCACTTGTTCAGCCTGAACCAAGCTCCACGGGAGAACCAACGGCAATGCTCGCATCTGCCTGAAAATACCGCAGGCCGCCGAGTGCGTGGGAACCACGAAATCAACGGCCTGCCAGCTCATGATGAAAGATGGGCCGACCCTTCAACGAGGGTTTCAGGAAGCCCCGGACGCGGACTTCTTGGCATCCCGACGCTGTCGTTTGTATCTATCGGACATCTCCTCCAGCGGAATGTTCTTGGTTTCAGGGACCTTGAAGAAGACGAACACCAATGACGCCAGGGCAAAGAACGCATACATCCCATACGTGAACGGTAGGGAAAATTCGCTCAACGCCGGGAACGTGACGGTCACGGCGAAGTTGGCGAGCCAGTTCACCGCCGTGGCAATGCCGACCGCGACGCCACGGATCTGGTTGGGGAACATCTCCCCCAGCAGCGTCCACATCACCGGCCCCCAGGAAACTGCAAAGAAGACCACAAACGCGTTTGCCGCCACCAAGGCCACGGTGCTCCAAGGCTCCGCAAGCTGGGGTTCCCCGTCAGCAATGGAGGCATTGAAGAAGCTGAGCGCCATGAGCACCAAGCTGATGGTCATGCCCGTGGAGCCGACCAACAAGAGTGGACGGCGTCCTACCTTGTCGATGAGGAAGATCGCCACGATGGTGATGACGACGTTGGTGACGGCCGTGATCACCGACGCGTTGGATGCAAACTCCGGACTGAATCCAACAGATCGCCACAGCGAGTTCGAGTAGTAGAAAATGACATTAATGCCCACCAACTGCTGGAAGGCGGCGATGACGACGCCAACCCAGACAATGGGGACCAGACCGAAGGTGCCGCCCTTGAGGTCCTTGAAGGAAGGCTTTGAATCGCTTCGGATGGACTTGCGGATGGAATCGACCAACGCCTTGGTCTCGCTCTCAGTTCGGCCATGCACATGTTCGAACACCTCGGTCGCTTTTTCCGGGTCGCCATTGGCGATGAGCATGCGCGGGGATTCCGGCAGCCTCAAGGCCAATACGCCGTAAAGCACGGCGGGAATGGCTCCGGCGAGGAACATCCAACGCCATGCCTCCAACCCGAACCAGAAGTCGGCGCCGGCGCCACCGGCAGCACCGGCAACGACGTCGTCCATCATCAACGCCACGAAGATACCGAACACAATGGCCATTTGCTGCAAGGACGTGAGCCGTCCCCTGAGCTTGGTGGGTGCGATCTCCGAAATATATGAAGGGACAATGGCTGAGGCAGCACCGATGCTCACTCCGCCGACAACTCTCCATGCCGCCAGGTCCCACGGCGCAAAGGCAAACGCGGAGCCCACGGAACCTGCCAGGAACAGGACCCCCACCATGAGCATTACCCGTGTGCGGCCCCATTTATTCGCGACGGGGCCGCCAAACCAAGCGCCAACTGCAGCACCGATGAGGGAAATGGCCACCACAAACCCGGTCACGCCAGCCGTAATTCCATACTGCTCCGTGACAGCTTCAATGGCGCCATTGATCACTGAACTGTCGAACCCAAAGATGAAACCACCCACGGCGGCACCAATGGAGATCATCACCACTCGGACGGTGTGCTGGCGATCGAGGGAACCCTTTGGCTCGCCCCCGTTTCCGCCCTGCTCCTTTTTTTGCTTCTCCACCACGAGCCTCCCGGATTGATGTTCGTACTTTTGTTCCCCCTACCCTAGTCACGCCCTACACGGAGGCACAATGATATGGGTACGGGTTTGGACCGAGTTAGATAGCAAACGGCGGAGAGGAACCGCATGAAAAGGCATCGCGTTCCGCTCCGACGGGTAGTGGGCACCACGGTCAGGTTAGCGGGCCCCGCCTCGACGTGGCGGAGGCTGAGGGACGGTCTCCCCGTGGTAGCCCAGTGCGGTTTCGCCGCCGGGGTCGCATGGTGGCTTGCGTCGACACTTTTGGGCCACCAGAAACCGGTATTCGCGGCCATCGCGGCCGTCATTTGCCTCGCTGGCGGCAAGGGCGAACGGGCACGCCAAGCAGTGGATCTGCTTGCCGGTGTCATCGTTGGGGTCATGGTCGGCGAGCTGATCCGGTGGTGGAACCCGGGCGGCGCCCTGCTGCAAGCGGTACTCGCCGTGATCCTGGGGATGGGCGCTGCCGCTGCCTTGGATTCCCGCCGCCTCGCCCACGTCCAGGGGGCAGCGTCCGCTCTGTTCGTCCTGGTCCTGCCGCCGCTGCAGAACCCCGGCAGCCGCATCATGGATGCGGCGATCGGCGGTGTCCTGGGACTGATCGGCAGCCAGATCCTTTTCACCCCCGACCCTGTCGGGTTGGTTTCAGTTGCCGCGCGACGAGTCCTGGAGAGCGTCGAGGCCTCCCTTCGTTCAAGCGCCGCCGGCCTTGAGAAAAAGGATGCAATCGTGGCCGCGATAGCCGTCGAGCGAGCACGCGAGGCACGCAGCGAACTCAGTGAGCTGGCGGCACAACGCATGATTGCCCACCGGATACGAACCAGGACGCTACGGGGACTGCGGCGTGCAGCCCGGCTACGACACTTGGAAGACCGCCTCGACCACCTGGACATGTTGGTGGCCGCCGTCCTGTTGCTAGCCTATGCGGCTGAGGAAACGACCAGCACAGACACGGAAGCCAAGCCCGACGGGCTTTCCGATTTCCTCGTAGCGGCAGCGAACGACGCGGGAACGCTCAATGAAGTGCTCGCGGAACGTTCACGCGGCAAGCACCCCATCGTGCACCTTTCCGCCAATGTTCCCAAAACATTATCCGAATCAGCAACGGTGCTCGCCCAGACAGCGGTCGATGCACTCGTCGCATTCGCCCCGATCAAGCCGAATCCGACCTAGCCACCCCATCGACGGCCGGACTAGCATGGGAAAACACCGGTTCTCCGGATGCCCAGCCCATCAGCAACCAGGACGGCGGAAACATGAACTCCTCGAAGAGTCCCCAGCGGAACGGCCACAAGATCAAGACCTTGATGATCCTAGGCGCATCCGGTGACCTCACGGCAAGACTCCTGTTGCCCGGCCTGGCCAGCCTGATCTCCCAAGGCGGCGCCGAAGGACTCAAACTGGTGGGAGCAGGCTATGACGACTGGGACCAGGAGAAATGGCGCAACCAGGTCAAGGAGTCCTCTGATGTGAGTTCCGGTGGGGGCAGCACCGCCGACAGCCCCGCCGGCAAGGAAGCCCTGGAAAAGATCGCTAAGGAAAGTGTGTACCATCAGGTGGACGTCACCGCTGAGGGCGGGCTGGCCAAGGTCCTGGCATCAGTGGAGGAACCGGTAGCCGTGTACTTCGCGCTGCCCCCCTCGATCACCGAGAAGGCCTGCGACGAGCTCAAGCAGGGAGACCTACCCGAAGGCACCCGGTTCGTGATGGAAAAGCCGTTCGGATCCGGCCAGGAATCGGCACGGAAACTGAACAAGACCCTTGAGGCTCTCCTGCCTGAGAACCGTATTTACCGGGTGGACCACTTTCGCGGCACCGGAACCGTCTTGAACATCCTGGGGGTCCGGTTCGCCAACCATTTCCTGGAACCGGTGTGGAATACCCGGCACATCGAGAAGGTGGAGATCTTCTTTGACGAGGACATCACCTTGGAGGGCCGGGCGGGGTTCTACGATCCCACCGGCGCGCTGAAGGACATGATGCAAAGCCACCTGCTGCAGATCATGGCCTTCATTGCCATGGACGAGCCTGCCACCCTGGATGAACGGGACGTGAGGGACCGGATTGCTGCAGTCCTGCGCGCGGCCGAAGTCGGGAAGGAGTATTCCAAGACCACCCGCCGGGCCCGGTACACGGCCGGAAAGATCGGCGACCGGGAAGTTCCCAACTACGTGGACGAACCCGGGGTAGATGGCAAGAACAACACCGAAACCCTCGCGGAGATCGAGGTACACATCAACAACTCGCGGTGGGCCGGAGTCCCCTTCATCCTGCGTTCGGGCAAATCACTCGCCGAGAACAAGATGGAAGCCATTGTCACGTTCAAGCCGCTCCCCCACTTGCCCACGGGTTTCACCGGAACAAACAAGGCGACGCGGATACGGATGGGCCTTGGGCCCGCTAAACTGCAGCTCGATATCGACGTCAACGGTCCCGGGGACATCTACAGCCTGGACCGCACCGAACTCAAGGCCGATCTCAACGAAACCGATCTTCTCCCCTACGGCGAAGTGCTTAAGGCCGTACTGACGGACAACGCCATGTTCTTTGTCCGCGGTGACACCGCGGTCGAATGCTGGCGGATCATCGAACCGGTTCTCGAGGCATGGGCCAACAGCGAGGTGCCTCTCCAGGAGTACCCCGCCGGGTCCCACGGCCCCGAAGACTGGGAGACTTCCCGCACGGACACACCGCTGTAGGCGCGGAGGCGGTTTACCGATGCTGCGATCCGTGGCCTCTCCCCTGGAGTTTGTCCGTGCCGCTACATGGCGACGTGGATGTCCCCGGCTGACGGTCTCGGGTCTCGGGTCTCGGGTCTCGGGTCTCGGGTCTCGGGTCTCGGGTCTCGGGTCTCGGGTCTCGGGTCTCGGGTCTCGGGTCTCGGGTCTCGGACCATGAACTCACGAGGCACAGGATGCATGCCACCAGAACAACGGGCAGGGTGCGGCCATCGGTGGCTCCGCACACGGCCATATGCCATGCTTTCCGTGACTGTTAATCCCCATCCGAAGCGATGCGAAGACCAGGTCGCCATGAACCAGTGGTCTGCCGGAAGCGACGCTGCCGTCGGTTGCCTCGTTTCCATCCTGCACCCCCATTCCTTGACACCGGCAGCACAAGGAACACAGGATGGGCAATAGACGGTTTAATAACCGATTGCGGACGACGTCCGCGACTTCGAGCAACCGAGGACATCGCCGACGGGGCGCGCCAGCGTCCCACGGATGGCCAATGTGCCACTCGGCGCCCGCACGAGTTGTCTTTTGATCTTCCCGCCCGACCGGACGGGGCTTTCATCTACTCCAAAGGAGCAAATAAACCATGTCCATTGATATCCCCACCCCCTCAGGTGACGCAGGCACCAAGCTGGAAAACTCCGAGGCTGGATTCGTAGCCCCTGCCCGGCTGCACGAGTCCTTGCAAGCCGTGCTGGTTGATCTGGTCAACCTACACCTGTTAGGCAAGCAAGCCCACTGGAACATCGTCGGAACGAACTTCCGCGACCTGCACCTGAACCTCGATGAGTTGGTGACCGTCGCCCGCGTGGGCGCCGATGATGTTGCAGAGCGGATGCGTGCCCTGCACGCTACACCCGATGCCCGGGTCGCTGTGGTCGCTGCAGGGACTTCCTTGCCCGAGTTTGCAGCCGGCGAAATCAACACCACGGACGCGATCAAGCTGGTGGTTCGTGCGATCGAGGCGACCGTGGGCACCATGCGCGAGGTCCATGACGGAGTCGACGAGGATGACCCGACCAGTGCCGATCTGCTTCACGAGGTTATCGCCAAGCTCGAGCAGCAGGCCTGGTTCATCGGGGCCGAGATCCGCGAACCATCGCCACTCACCTAGAAATGCAGGATCGCCTCCTACGCGACATTGATTACCTCGATGGCGCGGGGAAACGCGCATAAAAGACCTGCTGAGTGACTGTTGGGGTGCGCGGGCGTTCGCCAACGCACCCCAACACATTCATTTTCCGTTGCTGAACAACCTCGCCCCCAAGCTCCGCTGGATCTCGTGCATGAGTTGTTCTGGCCGATCTCGCGTAGTCTTGCCCGTCGTAACCGGGCGCTGCCTCGTTGCTGAAAGGAACAATAAAGGAACCACGGCACCTCGTTCAGCCCGGGGCTCCCCGCCGGGCTTGGTTCCGGTTTTACCCCGGTGAACCAGTGTGCGGACGGTGCCGAGGTCGGCTTCCTTGACCGACACCTTGCCGTGAATCACTTCGCTTAGCACGGACGCAGGGGGTAACCCAAGTGCGATGGCCGTCGTACGGTGCCTTGTTCCCGACGGACCCGGCGCCACGGGCGAACCGGCACTGTCCCGCGGCTATGCTTGGGGCATGCTTCCTCAGATCCCCGATTCTATGGCGACCACGGCAAAAAAATGGGCTATGCGAGTGGTTTTGGCGTTCCTCGCGGTACAGACCGCTGTGGTCGGATTCCTCGTCATCTTCGATGCCATCAAGCACCGGCAAAGAAAGACGCGACCAAATTTCCCGCATCCCGGGGTTTTTCAAGGACCCGTCGCGGATTCCGAGGTGACGATCTACACCTATGGAGAGGATCTGTATGCAGCCATGCTTGATGCCATCCGTGGCGCCAAGACGCGTATCTTCATGGAAACCTATATCTGGAAGTCCGACGACACCGGACTGCAGTTCAAGAATGCCCTGAACGACGCGGCCGCCCGCGGAGTGGAAGTCTTCGTGGTCTATGACGGGTTCGCTAACCTGGTCGTCTCGCCGTCATTCTTCAAGTTCCACCCGAAAATCCACGTCCACCGGTTCCCGGTCATGCGCCCGTCCCGGGTATTCAGTCCGTTGCGTAGCACGGGCCTTGACCACCGCAAGCTCCTGATCGTGGATGACGAGACCGGCTTCGTAGGCGGCTACAACATCGGCGAGCTCTACGCCACTGAATGGCGCGACACCCATGTCCGGATCACCGGGCCTTCTGTATGGGACCTGCGCCAGACCTTTGCGATTGTCTGGAACGCCGTCGGCGGTGCCCCGGAGATCCCACACCACTCCCCGCATACTTGGGACCTGCACATCCGCACGGTGAATAACATCCCGGCGCTTCTGGTGTATCCGATCCGTGGCCTGTACTTGGATGTGATCAATCGCGCGAGTAGCCACATTTACATTACCACTGCGTATTTCATCCCGGACCAACAAATCCTGCAGGCCCTCCTGGCTGCCAGTAAGCGGGGCGTCGACGTCCGGCTCATCATGCCGGAGAACTCCAACCACGTCCTTGCGGACTGGCTCTCCCGCGGGTTTTACACGACGTTGCTACGCGAGGGCGTAACCGTCCTGCGCTACCGCAACGCCATGATCCACGCCAAGACCGCCACCATCGATGGCCGTTGGTCCACGGTCGGCACCGCCAACATCGACAGGTTGAGCCTAACCGGGAACTACGAAACGAACCTCGAGATCCATGACCGGACGTTCGCGGAGAACATGGAAAATATTTTTGACATCGATAGTGGAAACTGCACCGAGCTGACGCTTGCCGACTGGCAAAAACGCTATGTCGCCGCACGCATCAGTGAGACGCTCCTGCGCCCGCTACGCCCGCTCCTCTAATCCATGGGTCCTCCAAAGCGGCAACAAAGATACTTCTAACTCGAGCAGCACGCTTTGCCGTGCGCGGATCTAGCAGGCCGCGGACCATGGCTTTCCACCTGGGTGGAGATTTTTCAGGCTTCCTTTTTGCGTTCCGAATCCTTGTGATCGGGTTGCCCAGCAGGGCTGCTTTTTGCGGATCCAGGTTTCTTTGTGGTGGTTCGTTTGCTCGCGGATCTTCTCTTTTTGGGTGTCTTTGGCTCTTCCTTAGAGGTTCGGTTTGCCGTTTTCTTGGTGTCGTTGGCCTTCTTTGTAATTTTCGAGGGTGTATCGCCAGTGGTCTTTTTGGCTGCCGCTTTCGTAGTCCCCGCATGTTTCTTATCGATGCTGCGCTTCAAGGCTTCCATCAGATCGATGACATCGTTGCTGTTGCGCCCGGCGTCCGCGGATGCTGCATGCTTGTCGCCGAAGGTTGCTTCCGTGTCCAGCGAGTCGCCCTGCTTGAGCTTCTCTGCGATAAGGGTGCGCAATTCGAGCTGGTATTCGTCTTCGAACTCTCCCGGGTTGAAGTCCCCTCTAAACTGCTCCACCAATGCCGAGGACATCTTCAATTCCTGAGGGCTGATTTCGCCCTTCGCCAAGTTTGATGCGAAGTCCGCCTCGCGCACTTCATCGTTCCAAAGGATGCCCTGCAGGACGAGAACCTTTCCCCGTACACGCAGGGCCCCCAGTCGCATCTTTTGTCGCAATGCGAACTTCACCACGGCTGTCAGTTCAGTATTTTCCAGAGTCTCGACCAAAAGCGCGTATGCCTTTGGTGATTTCGTATCCGGTTCCAGGTAATAGCTGCGTTCGAGCATGATGGGATCGATTTGTTCGTTGGGAACGAACTGAACCACTTCAATCTCACGGCTCTTTTCTGCGGGCAAGGACTTCAAGTCCACTTCGGTAAGAATTACCGTTCGATCACCATCGTCGTAGGCCTTGTCGATGTCTTCGAAGCCTATTTTCTTCCCACAAACTTCACACCGTCGTTGGTACCGTATGCGGCCGCCGTCGATGTCGTGGACCTGGTGCAGGCTCACGTCGTGGTCTTCGGTGGCCCCATAGGCCTTGACGGGGACGTTGACCAGACCGAATGCAATCGAACCTGTCCATATTGATCTCATAGGTCCAGTGAAACATCATAAAGATGACGTGACCAGCGGAATTTCCGGCAACTTTCTTCCCTGTCCAATGACATGAAGTGTTGCAAGAATGTATTTGGATAGAAGGAGTCGACCGTGGCCGTGAATGAACAAATCTTTGAGTTTGCTGGTCGACGGTTGAAGATCAGCAACCTCGAAAAGGTGCTGTACCCCGAGACTGGCACCACCAAGGCAGAAGTACTGGACTACTACGCGCAAATCGCACACGTCCTGATTCCGCAGTCGGCCTGGCGTCCAGCAACCCGTAAGCGTTGGGTCGACGGGGTAGGCACCACGAGCGCTCCCGGCCAAGTGTTTTTCCGCAAGGACCTGGAAGATTCGGTTCCTGAGTGGGTCCCGAGAAAAACCATCAGGCACAAGAACCGCATCAACACCTACCCAATGGTTAACGAACCTGGCGTGTTGGCGTGGTTCGGTCAATTGGCTGCGCTGGAAATCCACGTCCCACAATGGCGTTTCGGTCCTGACGGCAACCCGTCCAATCCTGACCGTTTGGTGCTGGATCTGGACCCGGGCGAAGGCGCAGGGCTTCACGAGTGCGCACAAACGGCACTGCTGTGCCGGGAGCTGCTGACAGAAATGCAGCTGGACGCGTTCCCGGTGACCAGCGGGTCCAAAGGAATCCATCTGTACGTTTCGTTGGACGGCAGCTACAGTTCAATGCAAATCTCCGACCTCGCACGGGAGATGGCTAGATCCCTTGAGGCGGATCATCCGGATCTGGTGGTGTCCGTCATGAAGAAGGCGCTACGCACAGGGAAGGTTCTTGTGGATTGGAGCCAGAATAGCGACGCCAAGACGACGATCTGTCCGTATTCGCTGCGCGGCAGGTCACGACCGACCGTAGCTGCCCCGCGCACGTGGGAAGAAATAGAGGATCCCGAACTGCGCCAACTCGATTACCAAGATGTCATGGCACGTGCCGCGGACGGCATGGACCCAATAGGAGCTCTTGGATGGCAGCAATCCGCCGGCGCGGACCGGTTGGAAAAGTACCGGTCCATGCGTGTCCCCGGCAAGACGCCCGAGCCGATTCCCAGGGAAACTGTCTCGAGCAAAGGTTCTGGTGAGTCGCGTTTCGTCATACAGGAACACCACGCGTCCCGGCTGCATTGGGATTTCCGTTTGGAGCACTCCGGAGTGCTGGTGTCCTGGGCGGTTCCCAAGGGACCACCACTGGATTCCGGAGAAAACAGGCTTGCCGTGATGACCGAGGACCACCCCTTGGACTACGGTTCCTTCGAAGGGACCATCCCCAAGGGCGAGTACGGGGCAGGTGCGGTGACAATCTGGGACACCGGGAATTGCGTGCTGGAAAAATGGCGCGAAGGCAAGGAAGTAATCGCTGTTCTGCATGGGAAGGCAGACGGCGGACTGGGCGGGATCCCCCGCCGTTATGCGTTGATCAACGCACCCGGCATGGGCGAAAAGAAGAACTGGCTCATTCATCTGATGAAAGAGCAGCCAGGGACCGGCAGCATGACAGCCACCACAGACGGCAACAGTGGGGACGTCGGGTCCGGCAGCAGCTATCCGCAGGGCGGAGAAATCGCGAACAGACCGACCACCTTATTGGCGGCACACCCCGGGAGAGGTGCGGATTTGCCATCGCCCATGCTTGCCACGGCAGGAAGTCTCCGCGAGCTGGACCGCGAACACACATGGTCCTTTGAAATGAAGTGGGACGGGATGCGCGCGATCGTGGGGGTTTTCGCCGACGAGGTCTCCCTCATCAGCAGGAATGGGCATAACGTGACCGACCAATATCCCGAGCTACAGGAACTCGCTGCACTGGCACCGGATGGCTCCGTATTTGACGGGGAAATCATCGCCGTCAATTCTTCCGCACAACCGGACTTCAGCCTGCTCCAAAGACGGATGAAACTCACTAGGAAAAGCGAGATCGAACAAGCAGTCCAAAAGGTACCCGTGCACCTCATGCTTTTTGATGTCCTGCAGCTGGTGGCAGAAACCCCGCACGGACCGGCGCATGCAACACGGTCGCTGGTCCGGGAGCCATACGCCACGCGGCGGACAGCACTTTTTGGCACTGTGGAAGAAGGACTACACGTACACCTGCCTCCGGCCCATCCTGGCACTGCCGAGGAGGCGTTTGCTGCAAGTCGGGACCTAGGCTTGGAAGGAGTGATCGCTAAAAGGGTTGAAGGACGCTATCATCCCGGAAAACGCAGCAAGGGGTGGGTCAAGCTCAAGCACGAACTCCATCAAGAAGTCATCGTCATAGGATGGCGCAAGGGTTCCGGTGCACGCAAGGACACTGTCGGTTCGTTGCTGTTGGCCGTAAACGAGGGTGGTGACCTTCGCTACGTAGGAAAGGTGGGGACTGGCTTTTCCTCACGTGACCTCGCAGAGGCCGCCACAATGCTTAACCGGATTGTTCGAAAAACCCCGCCAGTGGACGACGTACCGGCCAGTGATCGCCGCGACGCCGTCTGGGCAAGTCCCCGGCTCGTGGGAGAAGTCAAATATAGCGAACGCACACCCGGCAACAAACTCCGGCATCCAGCGTGGCGCGGCTGGCGTCCCGAAAAATCAGCGGATTCAGTTCGGTGGGAAAATCCACCTACAAAGTAACCCTCGACAACGAGAAGTTTAATTCCCTACAGTCTGGCAAGGGCGAAAAGAACCGCGGTGGGTAGACGGCGCGCCTCCTGCGATGAATCGACTTCGTATTTGAATACAGGCCAATCCCCCACTATCTTCATACAGGTCTTTGATCCGTTTTAGACTAGTTGGGGTCCAAGCCGGCGACGGTGGCATCGCCAGCGTTCAGCGATCGAGCATGCCTCGGCCGACGGTAAGTTGCCCTAAACCCACGCAGTGCTCAGACCTAAGTCCAATGAATACCCCATGCGTTTCACAGTGCCGGAATAAATGACCTGCCTGCGCGACTGCAGATGACACTACGTGGAAAGCGGACGATTGTTCCTGTTCAAGTCCCGAGCGATGGCCAAGACCACGCCGATGGCTGCCAGCGAGATGACCAACGACGAACCGCCGAACGAAACGAACGTGAGCGGCACAGCGGTCACGGGAACAACGCCTGCAACCATGGCGATGTTCAAGACAGCCTGGAATACCAGCCACATTAGGCTCACCGAGCACGCGCAAAAGGCAAAGACGGTGGTGGTCCGCAGGGCGATGCGATGGACGGAAACAGTCAATAGACCGAAGAGCGCCAAAATGAACAAGGAACCGATCAATCCCAGCTCCTCGCCGATGATAGCGAAGATGAAGTCTGTGTGCGCCTCGGGTATCCAGTGCCATTTTTGCCGGCTTTGGCCGATGCCTACGCCACACCAACCGTCCGAAGCCAATGCGTAGAGCCCCTGAAGACCTTGGTGGCAAAGGTCCATGCCATCATCGCACTCTCTGTTGGTCCAGCTCATCAAGCGAACCAAACGATTAGGGCTCAAGAGCGCAGCCGCTGTGGCAAGCAAGCCGGACCCAACCAGGACCAGAAGCATCTTCTTTAGTTCGATTCCACCCACGAGCATTGTCGCGATCATGATCAACATCAAGACCGCTGTCGTGCCCAAGTCCTTCCCCAGCAGGACCAGGATGATAAACAATCCGTTACCGACCAGAAACGGAACCGCCAAGTGCTTCCAGACGCTCTGGAGCCGCTGCTTGATGTCGATGATGTGTGACTACCTAGGGACGCTGGCATTCGAGGCAGAGAGCACCATGAGCAGTCCCAAGACCGTCAGGGTGATCGTCACCCCGACGATGATGTGCGAATCGTATGGGGTTGGGGACCCGCTCGGGACTCGACGCGCCCGTCACAGGTTGTTCTTTCACGCATGGAACCGAGCCGTCGTCCATGAACTGCGCCCAATCACCATGAACGCTGGGTTCGCCGACCTTTGCCGCGCAGGCTTGCCGATCCGTGGCCACGGGAGTTTCGAGTGAAGGGGACAGAACGGCAAAACCCCGGCGTTTCGCAATGTGGCGCTGCCAGCATGACGATCGTAGATTCGTTGGCAAGCGTCGAGCGCCAGCCCGTGATCGGTCAGCGGGGAAAAAAGTCAACTGTTTTTTCGGCATAGCGGTTCACCATAGCGCAGGTCGGCCCCGAGACCTCAATGCCCGGAAGCAGAATTGATCTGGAGTGGCACGGGAGCAGCATCGACCAGGTTCCCCTTGGCTGACGAACCAACGGTGCCTCGCCGTCAGTTCCATCCTCCGCGTATGCGTGATCCCTCGAAGCAAGTCCCGGCTACTCTCGTCGACCCCGCATTGGCAGCCCGCCATCACTACTCGATCCTTGCCCGGTTGCAGACCAGACCGATTCCTTGCCGGGATATCATTGCACCGAACAGTGTTCCAACAACTCGTTTGGGCCCTAGCTTGAGACGCTTTCCAAGCGTCCACTTGCGTGAGAGCCCCCCGCCGATGCGATAGCGCCAGATTGGGACTCACCGGACAGGAGCGGTTGTGTTACCGGTTTCTACTTTTTGGCGGAACTCTCCGTACCGAGCTGTCCCTTGGGTTGGCATGAACCACTTCCCAGGCGCCGTTCCGCCCCACCATGAAGCCCGCCTAATGGCGATAGGATCCAATGCCTGTTGCGCCATAACGGGTTGGGATGATGATGGCAATGCCCGACCCTACTTGTTTCATAGCAACCATAACTGCCAAGGTTTGGCGTGCGGCGATCGAAAAGTCCTGTATAACAAGACCCGGTGGCGCTTATGGTGGAATCCAACACCACCGTATCCTGCAGCATGCCGCTCCATGGGAATCGAGGCACCATGCCCGTCAGCAGAAACCAACCACCGGCCATCGGGCGTACAGGTGCAGACGGGGTCATCGCCCGCACCGGCGAACGGGCACGTCATGTGTTGTTCATAGTCATCCTGGCGGGGCTCACGGTCTACGGGATGCTTCAAGTCAGCATCGTGGTCATCCCGATCCTCCTGGCGCTGATCCTTGCCGCTGCAATATCCCCCTTCGTCAGGTGGTTGCGCCACCACCACTGGCCCCCCGCCCTGGCCACTGCTACGGCATTCATCCTGCTCATTGCGGTCTTTGGCGCAATGGTCAGCGCGATCGTCAGCGCGACCCGGGCGCAATGGGATTCGTTGGTCTTCGAGGCGGTGCAGCGCATCGACAAGCTCTACCTTGAGCTCAAGGACAGCCCCCTTCCCGTCGATGACTCAACTTTGAATGAAGTGCGCACCTGGGCTCAAGATCTGTTGTACACCCGGGCAGCGGGGACCACTGCAATTCAAGGACTGATCACAGTTTCAGAGGTCGTTACCGGATTCGTTCTGATGGCTGTCATCTTATTCTTTTTTCTCAAGGACGGGGGATTGATTTGGGCCTTCTTCATTCAGCGCTTGCAGGGTCCCAGAAGGGCTAAGACGCGTCTCATGGGCATCCATGCGACCGAGGTCCTGGGTGGATACGTCCGTGGCACAGCCATTATCGCCGTGGTTGATGCTGCAGTGATCGGAGCGACTTTGTTGTTCCTACGGGTCCCGCTGGCCTTGCCGTTGGCGGTGCTGATCTTTGTGGGGGCTTTTATCCCCATCGTTGGGGCCACCGTCACCGGTGTGTTGGCTGCGTTGGTTGCACTGGTGAGCAATGGGCTGGTGGACGCGCTGATCGTCGGTGCTGCCATCGTTGTGGTCAGTCAGCTTGAAGGCAACTTTCTCCAACCTGTGGTCATGGGGCGGACATTGTCGATCCACCCGCTGGTGATCCTCTTGGCCCTGACCGTCGGGACGGTTCTGGGCGGGATCCTTGGCGCGATCCTGGCGGTTCCGCTGACCGCAGTGGGATGGGCCATCATCCAGGTCTGGGTGCCTGCCAGTCCCCCTGCACCCGGGGAAGCAGAATGACTACCTCAGGACACCGGGTCTTGCTGCCACGAGGCAGCATTCCACCCGGTTGCAGCTTGCGGCGGTATCCATAGTCGGCGAGGCCACGTCTGGGCGCCTACCCGTTCTGTTTTGGGAAAACCTGCTCATTTCATGGTCCCCGCAACCTGCCCGCGGACCTCATTCACCTAGCCGTTCCCCGCCTTGACGCGGCGCGGCACGCCTGCGACGCGGGGCCCCAGATAAGTACCAGGGCTTCGACACCGGCCAAGGGCCGGAATTTGGTCATCCATCAGCTGTACCAGATCAAGATCATGTTTTCGTTTTCGTTTTAGCGTCACAGACGAACGGCCTGACGGGACCTGATCACCAATCTTCCACCGCTTCCTATCACTTCGGAGAAAACCCCCCCCCAGGATCCAAACGGCGCGTCCACATCCATGCAAATTTAAAACATGCCCAACAACAGTTCCTATTGCGTGTGGGCCAGTTCACCGTCCGGAACCGAGGGTACTCGGAACTTCTTGTCTCGAGGATCTTGAGTCTTCCATAACGGATGAACGAGGGTGAACACGATAGAACCTAAAAACTTGACTCAGAGTGGAGGATGCTGGGGAAACCAGATATTTCGCAGCACGGAACCTCTGGGCGACGGTTACCTGGCTCAAGCAACCAGTTCAGCTGCCACCCCGTTTGAGGAAAACGTGAGATGAAAAATGGCAACCTATGAATATGCAACCAATGAACTGACGCGCAGCCAGCCCAACGTCGTACCGATCAGCAAGGGCAGGATGATCGT
>NZ_BAABLK010000031.1:0-37569 GCF_039544305.1 Paeniglutamicibacter antarcticus | reverse complement strand
AATCGACATCCAAAGTCTTCCAATAAATCCTGCAACCAGCCTCCGCCTCACTCCCTTTCGGGCTGAGCTGCGGGGCTCGGTGCGAGAAATAACTCTACGCGCACCTGGCTCTAAAGTCCAAACACCCCCTACCTTGTCACCGGGCACACAAAAACCCCGGGAATCCGCCACCAGGACAGCGATTTCGGGTGAATAGCCGTGCGCTTTTGGCACTATTGGGGATTGAGTGCTGCATCACAACGCTGGCATCCTGTCGGTCCTAGACTGGCACCATGCCAGAACTTCCAGAAAGCAACTCCGCCAAGACCAAATCCGTTGATAAGTTGCAGCAAGCCCTCGGATATACGGAACCCATCTTCAACGCTTCGATGGCCGGTGCCGCAGGAGGTGCCCTCACCGCAGCCGTATCGGCCGCCGGCGGGTTTGGCATGTTGGGCATAGGGGGCGGCACAACCAAGGATTGGATCGACACCGAAGCCGGGATTGCTGCCTCAAGCGGGCGTCCGTGGGGTGCGGGCCTGATGGCTTGGGTCTTGGACAAGAACCTGAAGCCTTTGGAACAGGTGCTGGCCCACGGGCCGTCCTTTGTCTGCATCAGTTTTGGCGAACCCGGTCCCGCTGCAGCATTGGTTCATGAATCAGGGGCCTTGGTGGGAATGCAAGTAGGAAATGCCGCTGAGCTCTCCCGCGCTCTGGAGGACGACATCGACGTGGTGATCTGCCGCGGGAACGAGGGCGGTGGTCACGGTCGCAACGAAGTCTCCACCCTCCCGCTTCTCCAACTGGCACTCTCGAAGACCGAAAAGCCTGTCGTTGCAGCCGGAGGACTGGCCACGGCCGCCGGAGTCGCGGCGGTAATGGGCGCCGGGGCTTCGGCGGCATGGATCGGAACGCGTTTTGCGGCCACAACCGAATCCCTGAGTCATCCGGGCATCAAAGAGGCGATAGGTGGCGCCGGTATCGATGACACCGTCTATACGCGGGCCTTCGACATCGCCCAACGGATCGACTGGCCGGTGGAGTTCGGGGGCCGAGCCCTTCGCAACGACTTCAGCGACTCCTGGGCCCAGGACCTCGAGGCGCTTGGTGACGCAGTGAGGTCAGACGACGTCCTGACCAATTCGATCAACCAGGCCCGAGCGAGGGCCGATCTGTCCGTGGCACCGGTTTATGCAGGCCAATCAGCGGGGCTCTCCTCGGCCGGGCTCAGCGCGGCGGAGGTCATCGCCGACCTTGCGGGATTTCGTGCCGTGCTGCAGCAAGCTGCCCGTCGTTGGGGATCGGCCTAGGTGAAACCAATGTCCCGGGTCAGTAGCCCAACGTGATGTTGTCTATCAACCGAACCTCGCCGACGGTAGCCGCGACCAACACCAAACCCTCCCCGGTGAACGGGGTGTCCTGGCAGTTGAAGGCAAGCTCCCGCAGGGTGCGCGGATCAACCAGTTCGAGGTAGTCCAGTTCCACCAACGGTTCCATCTCGAAGAGGCCGACGGCATCCTCAAGGTACAGCGGTTCATGGCGGTCCGCGCGTCCCTTGATGAGCTTCAGCGCTCTGTGGATCACCAGGGCTGCGCGTGCCTGCTCGTCGTTGAGTAGCTGGTTCCTGCTTGAGAGCGCCAGGCCCTGCGCACTGCGGGTGATGGGCACCGACCGGATTTCGACGGGGTAATTCAGGTCCGAGACCATCCGGTTGATCAGCACCAGCTGTTGGGCATCCTTCTGCCCAAAATACGCACTGTAGGCAACGGGGATGTCCAGTGAAGCCGGCGGCATGGCAAGGTGCAGCAGCTTGGCAACCACCGCGAGCATGCCGTCGAAGTGCCCTGGACGCGAGGCGCCCTCGAACTTTTCGCCCAGGGCCCCGGAACCAAGCTGGATCAGTGGGCGGCCCTCGGGATAGATCTCGGACTCGTCGGGGGCAAAGACGATGTCCGCACCTGCACGGGCCAGGATCTCGATATCGCTGGAAAGGTTGCGCGGGTAACGTTCGAAGTCGGCGGCATCGTTGAATTGCAGCTCGTTGACGAAGACGCTGACAACCAGCACGTCGTTTTGTTCTCGGGCAGCCGAGACCATGGACTCGTGCCCCTCGTGAAGGGCGCCCATGGTGGGCACCAAGCCCAAGGCAACCGGTCGCCGTTGCCGGTCAACCGTCTCCGCCGCCCGTGCAATCGCTTGCTCAAGCCCGGTGGCGGTACGGACGATATGGGGGGTGCCGCTTGCGGGATCTGCTGGTTTGCTCACCGCTCCAGTTTATCTTTTCGCCGGGGCTGCCGTCGCCGGTTGGGCTATTCGCCCAGTGCTTCCATTATCGCGTCACGGATTTCGTCGCTGATCAGTCCGCGGTCGTGGGCGCGCAGTGCCGTTGCCCGGCTCATTGCAAGGTAGCCTTCGCGGGTGTCTTCGGTGATCTCACGGCCACCAAGGGCTGCCCGGTGCGCGGCAACGGTGCGCACGTCGCCGCGGGCGACCGGCCCGGTCAACGCGCCTTCCCCCGAAGCCAACGCATTTTCCAACGAGGCACGCATCAGTGCCGATAACATCCGCTCCGGGTGTTCCACGCCGATTCCGGCCAGGATGCCGGCGGATTGACCCGCCACCGTCACCAGGTGGTTCGAGGCGTGGGACAGTGCAGCGTGGTACTTCACACGGTCGGACTCGGCAACCACCACCGGCTCGCCGCCCATCTCCACCACCAACGCCTGGGCGATGGGCAGGACCATGTTCGAGGCGCTGACCCCGAAGACGCAATCGGCAAGCCGCTCCAGGTCCATGCTCATTCCGGTGAATGTCATCGCGGGGTGCACGGCCAGGCCGATGGCACCGGCCTTTGTTGCCGGTTCCAGCACATCGGTGCCGTAGCGTCCGGCGGTGTGCATCACCAGTTGCCCGCCTTGCCAGTGTCCGGCTGCGGCAAGCCCGGATACCAATCCCTCCAGCGCATCATCGGGCACAGCCAGGATGACCAGTTCCGCCCGGCGCAGGATCTCGGGGATCGGCAGTACCGGCACACCGGGAAGCAGCATTTCGGCGCGTTCCCGAGAAGGCACCGAAACGGCATGGACACCGACGATCTGGTGCTCTGCCGCGCGCAATGCAGCCCCCAAGACGGCCCCGACCTTGCCGGCCCCGATGATCCCGATTCCCAGCCGTCCGGGCTTGCCAGTGTTTCTCATGCGTCTCCTAGCCAATGGTTCGAATCGGTTTGCTTGCGTGCCGCCGCTGCCCGGTCTGCCTGTTCAAGGAACAGTTCCCTGCCCACGGCGATATCCAGCTGGTGCACCAACGGCACCACCGGACCGGCGATCGTGGCAAGGGCCAGGTCCACCACCCCGAAGCGCCGGGCAAGCGGACCCTGGCGCAGGGTCAGGCCCTGGGTACGGGCGTGCGGCACGATGGCGACGGTGCGGTGCAGCGCCCCGTTGCGTGCTACCAGCGCGGTGTCGGTGAGCGCGTAGCCTTGGCGCTTGAAGGCCAGCGGCGAGAGCGGGCGGATCCGGCGAGGGGAAACGACGAATCCCGCCTCGGTGCCGCTGCCGTTCATGGCGGCGGCAAAGAACTCACGCGGTGCCTCGACCCCGGGGGTCGGCAACACCACAGAGAGCACCGCCAGCACGTCCTCGTAGGTTCCCACCGGCAGCAGCGCGCTTCGTTCCTCGGCCTCGCTCCCGGCCCCGCCGATCCCGGCGACATTCACTGCGACCTTGTACCATCCCAGTCGGCGCCAGAAGAACGGCGCGGAGACCTTGATGGCCTGCACGCGGCCCGGCGGAACCGTTTGGTGGCGCGTATCCAGCAGCCCGTAGCTCACCCGCAGCCCGTCCGCGCTCGTGGCCGCCTTGAAGTTGTATCCGGTGTTCAGGTTTTTCCACAGCGCACCGCCCAGGCCCAGGAAGGCCGGCAATAGGTAGAACGGCGCGAAGCCCTCGATGGTTGACATGGCAATGCCCAACCCGATGATGCCCAGCACCATGAGCATGGTCGCCGGGCGCAACAAGATCGAGCCGATCAGCCGTCCGGTGGGGACGGCGGCGACCACGCGTTCGCTGGCGGCAAGCGGTTGCGGCGCACCGTGACCGTGGACCGGGGGCGTAGGGTCTTGGGCCTGATCGTTCGTTGCGATCTCCTGCGCCAGCTCCGCGACCTGTTGCCCCGGGGTTCCGGGGGATTTCAACCCTGCCGCGCGGGCCAGGATGTCATTGCGCAGCTGGTGCGCTTCGGAGAGCTTCACGAATGCGAGGTTCACGGCAGCGGAGCCCGAGTCGGCCACGTCGAAGCGCAGTTCCGCGAGGCCGAAGATCCGGGCCACCAGCGGCTGGGCGATATCAATGGACTGCACCCGGTCGATGCGGGCCTGTCGCTGCTGGCGGAAGATGATGCCGGAATTCACGTTCACGTGGCGTTCGGTGATTTGGTACTTGGTGAAGCGCCAGGACATGAAAAAGCCCAGCAGGATCAATACCAGCACGCCGGCCCCGATGGACAACGAAACCAGCAGCGGGGTTCCGCTGACCACGTCCCCGCCCGGGTTCGGCTCATTCCGGCCAAAGACGGAGGAAAGCGTGTTCTGGCCGTAGATGAAGGCGACGGCCACCACGGCAATCCAGCCGCGGACCAACGGAGAAACCGGGTGGACCCGGTGCCATGGCGCCTCTGGCTGCCCCGTATCCGGTGTCGCGTTCCCGGGACTCACAGCCCGGCCAATCGCGATTCCCCGCGGGCCGCGAGCTGTTCACGCAGCCGCGTGCCCTCGGCCGTCGGCAACCCGGGAATCTCCGCCGTCGCGTCGGCGGCAGCGGTATGCAGCTTGACCTTGCACAGCCCAAGCATCCGATCGACCGGCCCCACGGCCACGTCAACGAACTGCATCCGGCCGTAGGGCACCACCAAGACTTCCTGGAACATCAAGCCCCGGCGCACCAAAAGGTCGTCCTCGCGTTCGGCGTATCCGATCGCGGCCACCTGGCGCGGGATCAGCGCCAGGCGAATGATTTCAATGGCCAGCAGCACCGCCGGGACCGCTATCGCCAGCCACAGCGGGTATCCGGGCCACACCCCGGTCAGCTGCAGCACCAGTGGTACGGACAGCACCACCAGGGTCACCAGCGCACCAATCGCCCAGCCCACCATGCGAACCTTCGCGTAGCTCGGGGACACCCGTGTCCATTCGATGCCCTGGGGGTCAATTGGTTCCTGCTGCATAGCCTTCCTCGTCCTCGCCTTCGGTCTTGGCCTCCGGGTCCGCGGGATCTACCGGGGGCAGCTTGCAGAACTGCTCCACAACCCATCCCACGATAACCATTACCAGTGCCCCGCCGATCATCACCAAGGATGATTTTACCGCGTCACTGCCCAGCCCGGCGCCCGCGAGAAGACCCAGAAGGATGCCGGCGTGCCAACCGGCAATCGTGGCTCCTGCGTAGACACTGGCCTGCGCCAACACCAGGGTTCGGGCCGCGGCAATCGAGTTGACCCGTTTCTTGGTTTTGCCGCTGGTGAACCGCTTGATGCGGATTCCCATACCTAGGGTCAAGGCGCACACAGCACCCATGGTGACTAAAGAGGTCCAGTGCAGCACGGGCACCGGGTACCCGCGAGTCGTGGCGATGATCTGCAGTGCATAGCCGGCCACCACGCCGATGACCAGCACCGTAAAGACCCACAACGGGCGCAGGGAGTTCATTTCCCCGTCGCTTCGGGCTCGGCGCGAACGATCCCGGAGGTATCGGCTGCCGCGGCGGCCAGCTCGGCCACCGGTTCCCCGCCCAGCATCGCGCCCGGTTCCATCCAGGACCACGGCAGCAGCACGAACCCCCGCTCGGCCGCACGCGGATGCGGGAGGGTCAGCACCGGGTCGTTGCTGGTTTCCTCGCCATAGGTGATCACATCGATGTCCAGGGTCCGCGGGCCCCAGCGGACCTCCCGGGTGCGATGGTGCGCCAGTTCGATTTCCTGGCACGCGGCAAGCAGATCCAGCGGTTGAAGGCAGGTCTCGATGCGCAGCACCAGGTTCAGGAAATCCGGTTGCCCTCCGGGTCCGCCAACGGGCTTGGTCACAGCGGTTTCCGAGATCCCCACGAGTTCGATTCCTTCGGTGGAGCCAAGCTCGGCAACCGCCGCTTCGAGGGTACCGGCGCGTTCGCCCAGGTTTGATCCCATGGCCAAGACGCACGAAACCATCGGGCTCACTCCCGCTCCCGGTAGATGTGGATGGTGACGTCGCTGAACGTCACGGTGATCGGCGCCTTGGGCTTGTGTACGATGACTTCCACCCCGGAAACCGTCGGGAAGGAGCCCAGGATCGCGATGGCGGTCTTTTGTGCCAGCGTCTCGATCAGGTCCCATGGCCCGTCCTGGATCTGCGCGAGGACCAGTTCCCCCAACTCCCCGTAGTGGGCAGTGTCGGCGACGTTATCGCTGGCAGCCGCCGGACGGATGTCGGTGTGCAGGACCACGTCCAGGGTGAACGGCTGGCCATCGCGTTTCTCGTGCTCGAAAACACCGTGGTGCCCGATGGCGGTGATCCCCGAAAGGGTGATGGTGTCGGTACCCATGGAAATTCTGCTCCCTGCCTTTTGCCTAGAGCGCCGGGACGCGGGCTGCCGACCACGCGGTGGCGACCTTGATCGCATCCAGGTTCGTCGGGACGTCATGGACCCGTACGCCCCAGGCGCCGTTCACGGCGGCCAGTGCGCTGGTTGCGGCGGTGGCGGCGTCGCGTGCCGTGGGGGCCGCAGGCTTGCCGTTAGCGGCGAGTAGGGAGCCGAGGAAACGCTTGCGGCTGGTGCCGACCAGGACGCGATGTCCCAGTGCCGTGAAGCGGTCCAAGGCGCGCAGCAGCTCCCAGTTGTGCTCGGAATCCTTGGCAAAGCCGAGTCCCGGATCCAGGATCAACTGCTCGGCTGCGACCCCGGCGGCAACGAACAAGTCGCGCACGCCCATCAGCTCGTCGATGACCTCGGCCACGACGTCGGTGTAGTTCGCCTCGGTGACCATCGAGGATGCGTCCCCGCGACGGTGCATCAGGACGTAGGGCACCCCGGTTTCTGCGATGAGGGCAGGCATGTCCTCCTCGTGGGTCAGTCCCGAGACGTCGTTGATCAGGTGGGCACCGGCGGCCAGTGCGGCCCTGGCGGTGGAGGTGTGCATGGTGTCCACCGAGATGATCGCCCCGGCCTTGGCCAGCGCGGTGATCACCGGAAGGATCCTGCCCTGTTCCACAGCCGGGTCCACAGGTTCGGCACCGGGGCGGGTGGATTCCCCGCCGACGTCGATGATGTCGGCACCGCCGTAGTACATGCGAAGCCCGTGGGAGATCGCCTCGTCGGGGCTTGCGTACTTCCCGCCGTCGGAGAATGAATCCTCAGTGATGTTCAGGATGCCCAAGACCAGGGTGCGGTCATCGGGAAGGTCGGCCAAGGTGCGGGCCTTGGATTTCTTGATGACCGGCAGCGGACTGGTGGCCGGTCCGGTTCCGGGGATCGCTCCAAGCGACATGGGTTTACCTACTTTCCGAGGATGAGGCTCATGGCCTCTGCGCGGGTGGCCGGCTCACGGAGCTGGCCGCGCACCGCACTGGTGACTGTCTTGGCGCCGGGCTTGCGGACGCCTCGCATGGACATGCACATGTGTTCGCACTCGATCACGACCATGGCCCCGCGCGGGTTCAGGTGCTCGACCAACGCCTCGACGATCTGCGTGGTCAGGCGCTCCTGGACCTGCGGGCGCTTGGCAAAGACCTCGACCAGCCGGGCCAGCTTGCTCAGCCCGGTAACCTTGCCTTCCGGGCCGGGGATGTAGCCGACGTGCGCGGTGCCGTGGAAAGGGACGAGGTGGTGTTCACAGGTGGAGTAGAACGGGATGTCCTTCACCAGTACCAGTTCGTCATGTTGGATGTCGAACGTGGTGCTCAGGTGGTCGGACGGGTCCTCATGGAGTCCTGCGAAGAACTCCTTGTAGGCCTTGGCCACGCGCTTGGGCGTGTCCAGCAGGCCGTCCCGATCCGGGTCCTCGCCGATGGCATAGAGGATCTCACGCACGGCGTTTTCAATCCGGGCCAGGTCCACGACGCTGTTGGCCGGGGTGCTGTCATCTTCAAGTTGATCGATCTCGTTCACCCTCACGATCCTAGCTGGTGTGCGACTTGGGTTACTGCCCTGTTGCGTCACCCGAAGCGGCACTGGTTGCCTCGGCCCCGTATTGGGCCGCAGCCGTGGAAGCGCTTCGCTTGGTCCAGGGTGCGGGGCCTTCGGCGTGCACGGGCCGGGAGTCCTTGCTCAGCCAGACGGTGCGCTCGGGACGCTTGACCAAATCGTGGAAGAGCTCCTCGATCTCATGCTGGTTCAGCGTCTCGTGCTCAAGCAGCGCCAAGGCCAGGCGGTCAAGAACGTGGCGGTTCTCCGTCAGCGCGGCGTAGGCCTCGTCGTGTGCCGCATCGATGAGCGAACGGACTTCCTCGTCCACAACGTTGGCCATGGCGTCAGAGTAGTCGCGGCTGGCCGGCTGCCCATACATGGCGTCCCCGGAGGAGGAACCCAGCTTCACGGCACCGATGCGTTCACTCATGCCGTATTGGGTGACCATGGCACGGGCCGTTTCCGTTGCCTTTTCGATGTCGTTCGAGGCACCGGTTGACGGGTCGTGGAAGACGATTTCCTCGGCAACGCGCCCGCCCATGGCGTATGCCATCTGGTCGAGTAGTTCGTTGCGGGTGATCGAGTACTTGTCGTCCTCGGGCACCACCATGGTGTAGCCCAGTGCGCGGCCGCGCGGCAGGATGGTCACCTTGGTGACCGGGGCGGTTTGGCGCATCGCGGCTGCCACCAGGGCGTGTCCGCCTTCGTGGTAGGCGGTGATCTGGCGTTCGTGTTCCTTCATCAGCCGGCTGCGCTTCTGCGGTCCCGCCATCACGCGGTCGATTGCCTCGTCCAGGGCACGGTCATCGATCAGCTGTGCGTTGGAACGCGCGGTGAGCAGCGCTGCCTCATTGAGCACGTTGGCCAGATCCGCACCGGTGTAGCCGGGGGTCTTCTTGGCAACTGCCTTCAAATCGACGTTCGTGGCCATCGGCTTGCCCTGCGCGTGGACCTTGAGGATCTGTTCGCGCCCGATCATGTCCGGTGCCTCCACCGGGATCTGCCGATCGAAGCGGCCGGGGCGCAACAGTGCCGGGTCAAGCACGTCGGCACGGTTGGTGGCGGCGATCAGGATGACGTTGGTGGTGGCGTCGAAGCCGTCCATCTCGACGAGCAGCTGGTTCAGCGTCTGCTCTCGTTCGTCGTTGCCGCCGCCGATTCCGGCGCCTCGGTGGCGTCCCACGGCGTCGATCTCATCGACGAAGATGATGGCCGGGGAGTTCGTCTTGGCCTGTTCGAAGAGGTCACGGACGCGTGATGCGCCGACACCGACAAACATCTCGACGAAGTCCGAGCCGGAAATCGAGTAAAACGGGACCTCTGCTTCACCGGCGACCGCCTTGGCCAGCAGTGTCTTGCCGGTGCCCGGAGGGCCGTAAAGCAGCACGCCCTTGGGGATCTTGGCGCCCACTGCTTGGAACTTGCCCGGCTCGCGCAAAAACTCCTTGATCTCGTGGAGTTCCTCCACGGCCTCTTCGGCGCCTGCGACATCCGCGAAGGTGACCTGGGGCATGTCCTTGGTGATCAGCTTGGCCTTGGACTTGCCGAACTGCATGACCTTGGATCCGCCGCCCTGGGAGCGCGAAAGGATGAACCAGAAAAGGCCCACAATCAGGATCATCGGAATCATGAAGCCCAGCATGGAGGTGAACCAGTTGTTCTGCACGGGCTGGTCTGTGTAGCCGGTCAGGTTGGCCTCGTTCATGGCGTCAACCACCTGGATGCCGCGCGGCTGGGAGTAGAAGAACGAGACGTTCTTGCCCTTGTCCGAGCCATCAATGCTCAACGCGTTCTTCAGCGTCAGATCAACGCGCTGCTCGCCGTCGAAGATCTTCGCCTCGGTGACCTTGTCGTCCTTGAGCAGTTGCATCCCCATGGACGTGTCGATGCGTCCGGAGTTTCCGCCCAGGAGCGTCGGCAGGAAAATCAGCAACACCGCGGCACCAAGGAGCACCCAGACGATCCAGCTGTTAAAGATCTTTTTAACGTTCATTGATTTGGGGGTCCCTCCCCATCCCTCCTGGTTTCGGGCACTTGGCGGCCCGGGCGCCTGGGCGACGCCGCAAACTTGCTACACGTTAATAAGTAAACGCCCTCTTGGGTACCCACGGACGGGGCCGGCGATAAGTTCCCCTTTGGGCGTAAGCACGCACGGCCGTTTCCGGGGAACCGGAAACGGCCGTGGCGCACCGCTTTTCGACGGCAAGGGCGGGTGTTGGCCCGGTTACTGGTAGACGTGCGGTGCCAGGGTTCCGATAAAGTCCAGGTTGCGGTACTTCTCATCGAAGTCAAGGCCGTAGCCGACGACGAATTCGTTGGGGATCTCCATGCCGACGTACTTCACGTCGATTTCGACCTTGGCGGCCGCGGGCTTGCGCAGCAGGGCGCAGATCTCCACCGAGGCGGGGCCGCGGGAGTGCAGGTTGGCCAGCAGCCACGACAGGGTCAGGCCCGAATCGATGATGTCCTCCACGATCAGCACGTGCTTGCCCAACAGGTCGGTGTCAAGGTCCTTAAGGATCCGCACGACACCGGAGGACTGGGTGCCCGATCCGTAGGAAGAAACTGCCATCCAGTCCATGGTGACGTGGCTGTGCAGGGCACGGACCAAATCGGCCATGACCATCACGGCACCCTTGAGGACACCGACAACCAGGATGTCCCGGCCGTCGTAGTCGGCGTCGATCCGGGCGGCAAGTTCATTGATCTTGGCCTGGATTTCTTCCTTGGTGTAGAGGACATGCGCCAAATCGGCGCTGACATCTTTCGAATCCACGAGGGCTCCTGGTTCTGGGGTCGGAAATAGACCGGTCGAGGGGTTTACTACCCACGATCTAGAGTGCCACAGTCTGGCACCGAGTGGGGAAAGCTGCCGTGCCCGCCGCCGTGGTTCGAGGGTACGTACCCTGGCTGGTGTGAGGCAATTCTCATGGCTGAGTCCTTTGCAGTGCCGTGGCATCGAGATGCAACCGGGCCCTGGCGCCATGCTGCAGCCGGTCCCCGGCAAGCCTGGTGGCGTATACCGGACCCTGAAGCTCGATGGGCCCAGCTGACTTCGAACCGTGCACCAGTAAATCCAGCGCGGCGAGACGTTCAAAGTCGGGTGCAGGGGCTCCGAGCCTTGTCACGGCCATCCGCAGCACCCGGGATCGCAAGGCCTCGGGCATTCCACGCAACCCTTCCAGGTCCAGTCCACAGAGTGCTTCGCGTGCTTCCGGCCCGGCATCACCAAGGGCCTGCTCGAGCATGAACCCAGCTAAGGAATCCAGGTATTCGGCATCCGCGCGTGCCAGCGCCGCGGTGCGTGCCAACGCGGCGGGCACCTGGGCGCCGAGAACCTTTTCGAACATCGGCATCAACTCGTGCCGCACCCTGTTGCGCAGGTAGCGCGGATCGGTGTTTGTCGGGTCCTCCCAGTAGCCAAGGCCCTCATGCCGGCAAATCTGCTCGATCTCGCTCCGCCGCAGGCCAAGCAACGGGCGCAGGTAGGGTCCGCGTGCCGCGGGCATCCCGGAGAGCGACAGGGTCCCGGAACCGCGTGCCAATCCAAGCAAGACCTGTTCCGCCTGGTCGTCCAGGGTGTGGCCCAGCAATACGTACTCGGCACCGGTTTGGGCCATCGCTTGCTCGAAAGCGGCGTAGCGGGCGCTGCGGGCGGACTGTTCGCTGTGCCCTTCCACCTTCGCGCCGAGAAGAAGAACGTCGGCCAGGCCCAATGAACGGCATTGTCCGGCGGCTTTCTGGGCCACCTGGAGGCTGCCGGGCTGCATTGCGTGGTCAACGATGACGGCGCCGACCAGGATTTCTCCCTTGCCGTGCAGGAATGCGGCAGCGGCAGCCAAAGCCAGCGAGTCGGCCCCGCCGCTGCAGGCCACCAACACCCTGGAGCCGGGAGGCACCATTGCCCGGATCGAGTTGCGGGCCTCCGCCAACACGCGCGGCAGGTTCCCGCCCATCGTTGTACCTCCCCTGTTCCCGGTATTTCCCCTAGTCGTTTACTGCTTTGTTCCCCGACGTCGCGTTCTCGCCCATGCGCGTCACCCAGTCCTGGGGGTGGTGCACCTCGTGCTCGGTGGGTAGGTTTTCACTGCCTTCCCAGACCACGTTGAACCCATCCATGCCCATCAGTTCGACTACCTTGGCCACGAAGCGCTGCCCGTCGGCGTACTGGCGCATTTTTGCATCCAGCCCCAGCAGCTTGCGCAGCCACTTCTCCAGTGCGGAGCGGTCCTTGCCGCGTGAACCGAAGCGCTGGCGGATGGTTCGCACGCTGGGCACGATCGAGGAGTCGACAGCATCCATCACCACGTTGGCGTGCCCCTCCAGCAATGACATCACCGCGGTGATGTGCGAGAGGATCTGCTTTTGCTCGCCGGTGCGCAGCGAGGCAAGCAAACCGGTCTCGGAGCTTCCGGTTTCCGGTGCGGATGCCTCGAGGGCCTTCTTGCCGCGGACCACGTCGCTGGCGGCAAGGCGCAAACGCTCACCCAGGGCCTCTGGCTCGGCAAGCAGCGAGGCGAGTAACTCGGCGATCTTGGATTGCAGGTGGGCGCGCAGCCACGGGGCGGCAGCGAACTGCACGCGGTGGGTCTGCTCATGCAGCGTGACCCAGAGCCGGAAGTCATCGACGTCGACCTTGAGCTCGCGTTCGATGGCCACGATGTTCGGTGCGACCAGCAGCAAGCGCCCGCCGGATGGTAGGTCGGGACGCAAAAGACCCGCGAACGGATCATACTGGCCCAGGACCTTGGAGGACATGAACGCCAGGATCGCACCCATTTCCACACCGGTGGCCGTGGCTGAGAGCACCTGGGTGGCGTCGCCGATCTTTTCACCCCGGGTCTTGGCGAGGTTCTCCATGGCTGGGCCCAGCATCGCTTCGAAGCTTTGCGTGTTCGCCTTGGCCCATCCGGGCCGATCCACGATGAGCACCTGGGAATCACGCAGGTCGGCCGCGGCGGCCAGCCCGGTGATGCGGTGAACGTGTTCGACCGATGCATCTGCCTTGACGCGAAGGTCGGCGACCACCTCGGCGATCTGTTTGGGTGAAAGGCTGGGGCCGGCGCTCACGAGCTTGGCGGCGGTGGTGGAGGCAAGCTCCCAATTGATCAGCCGAAAGTCGGTGGTTTCCATGTCTTCCATCCCATCACGATTTGGGCCGGTGCGAGCGGATTGCGCGGTGAGCAAAAACTTCGTTGCCTTCGGGCCCTCGCCGGTTGGTCCGCGCCGGCAGCTAGCGGCAGCTAGCGGCAGCTAGCGGCAGCCGCATCCGGTCAGCGCCGCCGCCGCGGCATCAAGCACCTGCTTGTGCGGCGCAATCACCCGGTCATCGGTGTGCACGTAGAAGGAGAAAGCCAAGGCGCGGCCGTCCTTGGACACCGTCAGTCCGCTGAGACTGGAAACTTCCATGAGCGAGCCCGTCTTGGCACGCACCGTCCCGCGGATCCCGGGGGCAGCCAACCGCGTGGACAAGGTGCCGGTGGCCCCGGAAACCGGCAGCGAGTAGCTGAGGTTGCGCAGCGATGCATGCTCTGAGGTTGCCGCATATTCAAGGGCACGGGCCAGGGTGCGCGGGGCAACACGGTTGGCATCCGCCAGTCCCGAGGTGTCAACCAGGTGCATCCCGGTGGTGTCGATGCCCAGGCCTTGAAGGGTTTGTGCCACGGATTGGGCCCCGTGGGAGTAATCCCCGGGCTCCTGCTTCGCAACGGCAACCATGCGGCCAAGGGTCTCGGCAACGTAGTTGTCCGAGACCTCAAGCATGAACCGGATCTGCTCTCCGAGGGTCGCTGAGCTGATGCCGGCCAGCTCGGTGCCTTCGGCGTGCGCACCGGCACGCATGGGCTCGGCGGCTATCTCCACCCCGCCTCCGGCTGCGGCCAGCTCGGCGCGCAGCGACTTGGCGAACGTCTTTGCCGCGTACATTCCCGGGTCCCCCACCCGCACAGCCTTGGGGGAGGCGTTGGCCCGTGCCCCGTACATGGCGATGGGTGAAATCGGGGAGATGTTGTGGGTTGATACCAACGATGGATCCCACACGGGGTTCAATGCGTCTCCGGCGAAGAGCGATTCGTCCAGTTCGATGCGCATCGAACCGGCGGCATCCCCGGCCGATCTTGCCTGGCGCAACGCGACGGCGGTTTTCTTGGCCAGTGTCGCCAGCCCTGCCCGCCCATTGACCGATTCGGAGTCCTTCCCGGCTCCCAGCAGTACATCTCCCCCACCGACCAGCACCACGGTGTCCGCGTCCTTGAGCATTGCCTTGGTGGTGAAACGATGGCTTTCGCCGATGGCCTGAACCGCGGCGATGGCCGTGAGCACCTTCAGGCTCGAGGCAGGAATGCCCGGTTCGCCACCGGAACGCGAATACAGCTCCTCGGCGTTTTCCACGTCAATGACCGAGGCGGTGACAGATGCCCCAGGCCCTGCTTGGGACAACGCCGAATCCATTGTGGATTTGAGCACAGCGGCATCGGGCACGGGCGCACCGGGATCCAGCCGCGGTAGTGCGGTGGCCACCGCGGCGGCCAACACCTCCGGTGCCAGAGGTTCTTCCACGGCACTATCGCTGGCACCGGGCAGGACCACCGGGATGAGGAAGAACGCCAGCAGTCCCAGGATGAGGCCGGAGACCAGCACCGTCATCCCCACGCGCCACGGTTGGTGCGCTTGTTTCATCAGGCATCCTCGAAATCGTCGTAGTCCCGGCGCTCATATACCCTTAAGCGCAGCACACATAAGACTAGACGGCATTCGGGCGCGCCCGCATCCGCACCTGCCGCTTGTCACAAGAGTCGAGGAGACCCTTCATGAGCCATGACGTCACCATCGAGATCCCTGCCGGATCACGCGTGAAGTACGAGATCGACCACGAGACCCACCGTCTGCGTCTTGACCGCGTTCTCTTCACTTCCATGCAGTACCCGACCCATTACGGTTTCTTCGATGACACCCTGGGCGAAGACGGCGATCCGTTGGACGCATTGGTCTTCATTCCCGGCGTTGACCTGTTCCCGGGCGTCGTTGTCGAATCCCGACCGATCGCCGTGTTCAACATGACCGACGACGGCGGCGGAGATGCCAAGCTCGTGTGCGTCCCGGCCGACGTGCGCTTTGACCACATCAAGGAGTTCGAGGACCTCGATGACTGGCTCGTGAAGGAAATCGAGCACTTCTTCCTGCACTACAAGGATCTGGAGCCGGGCAAATGGGTCAAGGCGGAGGGCTGGTTGAACCGTGCCGAGGCCGAGGCCGAGCTCGAACGTTCGATCCAGCGTTTCAAGGCCCAGGCCTGACCGTTCGATAGCACCGTTCCCCAGGGTTGGGCCCGGATCTCGCCCTTGGGCGCGCGACATTCCGGGCCCAGCCCTTTGTCGTCCCCCGCAAGAGGTCCGGGCGCTGTTTTTCCTATCGGCTTCGGCGCATAGGCAGCTGCATCCCGGTTACCCGATTTTCTGTGGTTCGGGCTCCGAGACCAGGTACAGCTCCCAGCACACGCCGCTGGGTTCGCCGCCGTTCCTACGGATCCACCTCTCCAATCCCTCCCAGGATGCGCCGATCGAGGGCATGGAACCGGGGTGCACGGTGGTGACGGCCTGCTCCACCACAGGCAGGTCAACGACTTCACATACCGGGCCGGAGAGAACATTGCCTCCCGCGATGAAGACGGCCAGCACCCCGCATCTCGGATCCGTCACCGATCTCCATCGCTTCGTAGCGAGCAAGCGAATACGGGCCGGACTTGACGCCGGGCTTGAGCAGTGAATCGCGCAGGGCCCCGAACATCGGCCCGGTCACCGGAGAGATGTTCCCGGGACCGAATCCCGGCGCCGTGGTGCTGGCTTGTGCCAGCCGCAGATGCGCACGACCCCTGGTTTCCGTGATGGTCGTGGACATGGCTGGTTCTCCTTCGAGTTGCCCCAAGGTGCGCATCAAGGCGGCGCAACTGCTTGGTGTCCGGTTCGAGATCCCTGGCAAGTCCGGCACGCCGGTCCTCCAGCAGGGCAAGCAGTTCCTCGCCGCCGAGGACTCCGCCCATGATGCACGTGGCCGTTTGCAGCCGGTTGCCCAGCTCCTTGAAGTGCAGCTACGCGCGCGGGTTCGGCGAACTGGGCGCCCGCGTAGCTGCGGTACCCGGTGAACGGGTCCACTTATAACGGCCTCAGCAGGCCGATCTCGTCGTAGTGCCTGAGCATGCGCACGGACACCCTGCCAATGGATGCGAATTCTCCGATGTTGAACATGATCGCTGCCACGATTCCCGCGCATACTGCGTGAGGCTCAATGCCATACCCGGCACGTGGCCGGGCATTGCGCCGTTTCGGTCCGCCCCCGGAGGCCTCGCGGCCCCAGGAAACGAAATGTATCGCGCTGCACGTCAAATCCCCAAGGCCCCACGCCAGCGGAGCCCGGGCTGAAGCAGCCCACATCATGACGGGCAATTTCTGCGGCCCCTGTTTGTGCGACATGCTGGATCCATGACCACGCCGGCCACACCTGAACTCGCCAAACTGACCCCGCTCGCGCAGCTTCGGGCCGGGAGGCTGCCGTTGCGCCTTGCCCAGCTGTTCGTCGGACTCACGCTTTTCGGTCTCGCCATGGCCGGTTTCATCCGAGCGGGCTTGGGATTGGCCCCCTGGGATGTGCTGCATTACGGCGTCATGCTGCGCACCGGGTTGTCCCTGGGCACCGTGGTGGTCATCTTTGGTTTCATCGTGCTGCTGCTGTGGATCCCGTTGCGTCAGATGCCGGGGCTGGGAACCATCGCCAATGTGGTGTGGCTTGGCATCACCGCAGATATCGGACTGGCGATCATTCCGCAGGCCGAGGGCCTCCCGGCCCAGATAGCCATGTTCACCGCCGCACTGCTCATCAACGCGTTCGGTGGCGGCTTGTACATCGGAAGCCAACTTGGCCCCGGCCCACGCGACGGATTGATGACCGGCCTGCATTCACGGACCGGGATCAGCCTGCGCGTGGCACGCACCGGTGTCGAGGTCTCCGTCCTTGTCATAGGCTGGCTCTTGGGCGGGATCGTCGGCTTCGGCACCGTGGTTTTCGCCGTGGCCATCGGTCCGCTCACCCAGCTGTTCCTGCGCTTTTGCATCGTTTCGCTGCCCTCCACAACACCGTCGGAAGCAGCAAGCACGCCCGTTGCTTAACCGGTCCACACCCGCCTGTCCTCCTCCCGCTGGCTAGCGTTGCCGTTGTTCAGCCTGACGAAAGCCTCCTTTGACGGCATAATTGGCATTGTGTATGTCGTGACCCTGAAACAACGTGATCCACGAGCCGACGGCGACCTTGGCGATAGGATGGTGCGCGCCCTGTCCGATATCCCGACTTTGGTGCCGTTCCAGCGCTCCGGCCCATCCTTGGTCGTTGGTGTCCCCGAGTGCTCCGAAGACGCGGTGGATGCGATACTCCGGGCCTTGCGCAACCACCACTGGGTGGTTGGCGTCGGAGTGGGCAGCCTCTACGAACCGGTTCCCAGCGAGGCACAATACCTCCAGGGAACCGCCTTGGGCTACGCACACACCGCCCTTGAACGCTCCGAACACACGGGCGAACGCATACCGCTGAGCATCATCGGACCGGCGGCAACCATCGCCGCGGAGGCCGAGGCGGTGTTGCGCCTTCTGGGACAGATTGTCAGCACCCGCAGTGTTGCCGAATGGGCCGTCCTCGACCTGCTGGTTCCCGGGGTCCGAGGACAGCAAAAGCATGTTGCCGCTGAACTGGGCATCAGCGCACAGGCGGTTTCCAAGGCCGTGGTTCGTTCGGCATGGGTTGAGGAATGGGCCGCCCGCCCCGCCGCGGCCCGCTTGCTGCGCCTGGCGGAATCCCCCGAGGCGCCAGTTGGCTCACAGGCCTAGACGGGGGTCCCCAAAACCTTGGTCAACGCACGATCTGTGGACGTGGCATCGATTCCCGGGACAGACCATGCCGCGCGGCCCGGAAGTCTTGATGCCGCGTCGCGCACGGATGAGGCAGATGTCCTGGACACCGATCGGACCCCACGGGTTCGCTGCCAGGATTTCGATAACGCCGATCGGCGACCACTGGATGAGGGCATCCCGGGGCGACACCGGATATCCGTGCGTCGAGTGACGTGGCAACCCACCCCGCCAGCTTTTTGCTGACTTGACCGCCCAAGGCCGGGCACGGCGCGAGGGCGTGGCTACTTCTTGGCGCTCGGTGCCGGGATCGGGTCCTGTTCGAATTCGAGCCATCCGATCGTGTAGTTCCCACCACGTTTGAACACGTCGAATCGTTCTCCCTCGGGATGGCTCGGCGTGCTCAACGTCAGCTCCGACCACTGGCCCAACTCCGAATCCGGTACGGGCCTCACCGTGGTTCCGGTCTCGACACCCAACTCGTCCAACTGCGCGGCGAGACGGCCGAACTGTTCCCCGACGGTGTCCGTTCCGCCGGTGGTCGTCACGCGGCACAACTCGACCTGGTCCCGGGCAAGCGTCGATGCGACCAAGTGCTCCATGGCTTCTTCGACGGTGGGCTCCCCGGTGTTGCAGATGACGTCCGGGGAGGTGCAGCCAGTAAGCACCGCTGCTGCGCCGAGCAGGGACAGGATGAGGATTCCGGCGCGTTTCATGGGTTTAAGCATAGCCAGAGAATTGGCTGCCGGCCGTGCGCAGCCGGTTCCAGCGGGCCCCACCCCTGATTTGGGCAACCAACGGAAATCCGGGAACCCGCCAATCGGCTTCTGCGCTGCGCCGCCTACACTTGTTACGGCAACCCCACGCAACGAAGAAACGACTGATGAATTCCAACACCGGCACCACCGACGAAGTACCCTCTGCCCGTCCGGTCGACCGAGCCAGCACTCCGTGGCGTTTTCCGACCGGCGAATGGGCATTTTTGGCCAGCGACTGGCGCGCCTTCCTCGCGGCCGCCATCGACGCCGTCCTGGTCCTGGGTGCCGGCCTGGTCCAATACCTCACGGTCATGGCTTCACCATACGGAACGCAGCCGCAGGCCTTGGCAGGGGCCGCACTGGTCATCGTGGTGACGGCCTGGCTCTACGGTTTCATCTGCTTCGCCGGGCACACCCTCGGGACACTGCTGTGCGGTACCCGCATCGTGAAGGTCCGCGACGGGACGGCACCGGGGATGTTGCGGGCAGGCTGGGTCATGTTCGTGCGCACCGTCATCTGGGTCGTTTGCCCGATCGGCCCACCGCTTGCTGCACCCAACACCAACGGCAAGAACATCCCCCAGTGCCGCCGCTTCCACATCAGTATCCGCAAGGATGCGACAGCTCGCGCATTGGGGCGGGATCCGGTCGCCCTCGAAGCGAGCCACGGGCGCACCAACGACGCCCACAAGTACGTCGATCTCCAGCCCGTCGCACCCAAGACGCCCATGGATTCCTACCACTCGCTGGTTCCCTCGCAGTTCAAGGACGGATCATGGGCCGTCCAGGCCCGGCTTTGGAGGATCCTGCTGGCCTGGGCCCTCGATATGGGCCTTGGGCTAGTAGCCATCTTTGTTTTGTCCATCGTGCTGCTGGGAGAGACCCCGCGGTACAGCTGGGAAGTTGCCGGTTCGTTCGTCTTTTTTGCACCGCTCTTCTCGTGGTTCTACGGCATGTGCTGCGCGAACGGATACACGCTGGGTACGCTGTTGGCCGGAACCAGGATCGTGCGTCTGAAGAATGGATTGGCTCCGGGACCATGGCGCGGTGGCTGGATCATGTTCTACCGCCTCGTTCTGGCATGGTCGGCACCCTTTTTCATCTTCTTCGGGATGTTCGATGGATCCTCGACGTCCGGGGACATGCTGCGCGCCTTCCACGTGAGCATCGATGTGCGGCGAACCAAGGCGCTAAACAAGGGGTAGACGCAGAAATCGGCGGCACCCGGGCAAACCCTGGGTGCCGCCGATTTCTGCGTTGTGTGGTTCCTGCCAGGCTCAGGCGTCGGTGTCCCCGGCCAGGATATCCTGCAGGACTGTTGCCAGTCCGTCCTCATCAACATGGGCGGCAATCTCGTCGGCAACCGCCTTGACCTCTTCCGGAGCCTGGCCCATGGCCACCCCGCGACCGGCCCAAGACAGCATTTCGATGTCGTTGCGGCCGTCCCCCACGGCAACGGTCCGTTCGATGCCGAATCCGCGCTTTTCACGCAGTGCCTCAAGGCCGCTGGCCTTGGTCACGCCTTCCGCGGCGATATCCAGCCATGCGGTCCATCCCACCGAGTAGGTTACTCCGGACAGCCCGATGGATCCCACGGCTTCGCCGAACTCCTCGGCGGTGGAATCCGTGGAAAAGACCACGAGGCGCACCGCGGTGGCTTCGAGCATCTTGTCCAACGTGACAGGTTCGGCGACGACCCCGAAGCTGGCATCCTGGAAGCGCTCGGTGGAAAGGAAACGGCCTTCGTCGTCTTCAAGCGCGTATTTGGCCGTGGGCAGCCATTCCTGCAACGCAAGCAGTGCCGGGCGCGGGTCGAAGGTCTTGCGTTCGACGACCTCGTAGCCGTATTCCAGGGAGGTATCGATGCGTGCGGTGACTCCGCCGTTGCAGCAGACGGCATGGCCGTTCTCGATGCCCAGCATCCGGATCACCGGCAGCGTCGCTTCGAGCGAGCGCCCGGTGGAGATCACCACCTCGTGGCCGGCGGCAACGATGGCGCGCGCGGAATCCTTGACCGCCCGGCTCATTTCCCCGTCGTGGTTGACCAGGGTTCCGTCCACATCAAGGCAGATCATGTATGTTTTTGTTGCTTCTAACCGGTCTTCGTTGCCGGTTTTTGTCATTACTGTCATTTATCCAGTGAAGCATCAAATTCATGTTCAAGGCATAAAACAGTCCGCAATGTGTCGCGAACGATACGTGAACCTCCGGCAAGCAGCAGGTTCCCACCGGACCATGAGCGGCCGTTAGCCATCGTTGGGAGGGGGCGAGTTGCCCCCTCCCAACGAAAGGAATCGATTCGATAGCGCGCCCTACAGAACGGGAAGGACTTCCATCCCGCCCAGGTAGGGGCGCAGCGCGACCGGCACATTGACCGAGCCGTCGGCGTTCTGGTGATGTTCCAGGATGGCAACGATCCAGCGCGTGGTGGCCAGGGTGCCGTTGAGTGTTGCCACCGAGCGGGTCTTGCCCGGCTTGCCGTCGGCATCGATCTCGCGTTCGCGGATGTTCAGGCGTCGGGCCTGGAACGTTGTGCAGTTCGAGGTGGAGGTCAGCTCGCGGTAGGCGTCCTGAGTCGGGACCCATGCCTCGCAGTCAAACTTCCTCGCGGCACTCATGCCCAGGTCCCCGGCCGCGGTGTCGATGACGCGGTAGGGGAGCTCGACCTTGGCCAGCATCTCTTCTTCCCAGGCCAGCAGCTTGGAGTGCTCGGCCTCGGATTGCTCCGGGGTGCAGTAAATGAACATCTCCAGCTTGTTGAACTGATGCACGCGGATGATGCCGCGGGTGTCCTTGCCCGCGGAACCGGCCTCACGGCGGTAGCAGGTGGACCAGCCGGCATAGCGTGAGGGCCCGGCGGTCAGGTCAAGGATCTCGTTGGCGTGGTAGCCGGCCAAGGCGACCTCCGAGGTGCCCACGAGATAGAGATCGTCGCGTTCGAGCTTGTAGATCTCATCGTCGTGCTCGACGTCGAAGCCTGTGCCCTGCATGGTTTCGGGGCGCACCAGGGTGGGGGTGATCATCGGGATGAAGTCGTTTTGCACGGCCTGGTCCAGGGCCATATTCATCAGCGCAATTTCCAGGCGTGCGCCGATGCCCTTGAGGAAGTAGAAGCGCGATCCCGAGACCTTGGCCCCGCGTTCCATATCGATGGCACCGAGAAGTTCGCCCAGTTCGAGGTGGTCCCGCGGTTCGAAGCCTTCGGCCGCGAAGTCGCGCGGGGTTCCCACGTGCTTGACGACGTTGAAGTCGTCTTCGCCACCGGAAGGCACCCCGTCAAGGATCAGGTTGGGGATGGCGCGCTGCAAGGTTGCGTGGGCCTCGGCCGCCGCGTCGGAGACCGCCTGTGCCTCCTTGACAGCCTTGGAGAGGTCCTTGACCTCGGCGAGCAAGGCCTGCTTTTCCTCGCCCTTGGCTGCACCGACCTTCTTGCTGAAGGCGTTCTGTTGGGCACGCAGCGCCTCGAAGGAGGCAATCGATTCGCGGCGCACCGAATCGGCGGCCAGGATCGCATCAATCAGGGACTCATCCGCCCCGCGGGCGCGCTGCGATGCGCGGAAGGTATCTGGATTCTCGCTGAGGAGTTTAACGTCGATCACGCACTAAGCCTAGCAATGCCCGATAGTCTGGGATGACTATGCAACGCAATCGACTCATTGCCCTGATCAGCGCCGCCTCCACGGTCGCTGCCGCGACCATTAGCTGGTTCTCCGTCCGCAGGCTCGCGGACCGTAACCGCCCCGTATCCCAAGCACCGGTTGTAGATGTCGCGACATCCGCCCGCAAGGTTGCCTTGGTCGTCAATCCCTCCAAGTCAGGTACTGATAAGGCGATTGCTGCGGTGCGCCACGTATGTGCCGAGGCAGGTTTGGCACGACCACTGGTCCTGGAGTCCTCCGTCGAGGATCCGGGTGTCGGTGCCGCACGCGAGGCGTTGGAAGCCGGATGTGACGTAGTTATTGCGGCCGGAGGCGACGGCACAGTCCGCGCCGTGGCCGAGGTGCTGCGCGACACCGAGGTCTCCCTGGGGATCATTCCGCTGGGCACCGGGAACCTGCTGGCACGAAACGTCGAGATACCGCTCGAGGACATCGGGACGGCCGCATTCGGGGCCGTCCGCGGCCCGGTGCGCACCATCGACACGGGCTCGATCACCTTGGACCATCTTGACGGGCGCACCAGCGAACACGCGTTCCTGGTGATTGCCGGGGTGGGCACCGACGCCGACATGATGGAAGACACCAACGCGGAGCTCAAGGCCAAGGTCGGCTGGCTCGCCTACTCCGAAGCCGGGTTCCGCCATCTGCCGGGCAAACGCAAGAAAATCTCGATCGCCTTGGACGGCGGTTCGGAACAGACCCGTAGCGTGCGATCGGTGCTGTTCGCCAACTGCGGGAAGCTGCAGGGACTGGATCTCATCCCCGGGGCCAAAATCGACGACGGCGTCCTGGACGTTCTGGTGCTCAGCCCGCGCAGCGCGGCCGGATGGGCCTGGATCTTCCTCAAGACGGCGTTCAGGGCCCGCGGCGCGATCCCGGTCATGGGCTTCTACCCGAGCGCTTCGCTGAGCCTGCGCTGCCATGAACCCATGAACACGCAGATCGACGGCGACAGCATGGGGCTGGTGAACGGGCTCAAGGTTGCAGTGAAGCCCTCGTCCCTGAGGATCCGCCAGGGCTGATGCTGCCGGTGACCCCACGCTGCCGGCGGATCCATGCGCACCGGTCCCCTGTCTAGGTGGTCAGCCGCGTCCGGAGCCCGGAAACCCAATTATTCGCCTTGGAAAACGCCTCATCCGAGTTGTGCGCATCAACGGAAGAGGACAGGCCCTCCGCCGCCGGGTAGGAACCCAGGAACCGCAGGTTCGGGCAGACGCGATGCAGCCCGTTCAATGCATCCGCCACGCGCTCCTGGGCCAGATGCCCGTCGACGTCGACGGAAAAGAAGTACTTGCCCATGCCTCCCCCGGTGGGACGGGACTCGATGCGGCTGAGGTTGACCCCGCGCACCACGAACTGTTCCAGGATCTCCATCAAGGCCCCGGGACGGTCCTCCGCCAGCGGCAGGATGACGGTGCTCTTATCCACCCCGGTGGGTGCGGGGATCGGCCCCGGTCGGGTGACCAGCACGAACCGCGTGACCGCGCCGGCGTAGTCCTCGATTTCCGTGCGCAGGATCTTGAGCCCGCGCTCCTCGGCTACCAACGGCGAACAAATGGCAGCATCATGGGTTGTTTCCTCATCAAGCAAGCCCAATGCCCCTGCCGCCGTGGAAGAAGCCGGGATGAATTCAGCTTCGGGAATATTGGATTCGACCCACCCGCGGCATTGCGCCCAGGCGTGGCCGTGGGTCGAGACCGAGCGGATCTGTTCGATGGAGTCGATGTTCTGCCGCACGGCGAGCACAAAGGTGATTGTCACCAGGGCCTCACGCATGATCTGCAGGGCATCGCCGGTGGCTATGGCGTCCAGCGTGGTGGACACCCCGCCTTCGACCGAGTTCTCGATCGGAACCATGGCCGCGTCGGCTTCCCCGCTGCGGACCATTTCCAGGGCCGCGTTGACGTTGGCCGCAGGGATGCGCTCGGCGTCCCGGGCGGAGGGAACCTGCAACAGGGCCGCCTCGGTGAAGGTCCCGGCAGGACCCAAGTAGGTATAGATCATCGGACGTTGGGCTCCTGCCCGTTTTCGCTTTCCAGCTTGTACCCGGCCTCGAGCCAGGCCCCGGAGCCGCCGGCGATGTTCAGGGCACTGTAGCCCTGCGATACCAGCCAGTCGGCGGCCTGCCCCGAGCGTCCACCGGTGCGGCAAATGATGTAGGCGTCCGTATCCGGGTCAAGTTCCTCATAGCGCACCGGCAGATCGCCGAGCGGAATGTGGATGGCGCCGGCCGCGTGGCCCTCGATCCACTCGTAGTCTTCACGGACATCCACGATCAGCGCGCCGGCAGGCACCTGGTCGACCGAAACCGTTTCAAAATCACTCATGGCTCTCCTTGGGCTTGCCGATTCTTCAGTTGCCCTTCAGCCTAGCGCCCGCTGGGGATTGCCCGAGGTTTCGGTGAAGCTGATGTTTCGTTCGTTTCGCACTTTCCGGATGCTCCTTCGTCGCTTCCCGGGCGGCGGGGCGCCCCGGTCCCCACGCGTACTAGTGTCGAGATGGGACCCGGGCCCCGCGCCCCGTCCGGAGGCACCTTGCCGAACCTCCGTCGCCCCGGTCCGCCACGTGCTTGCAAAGGAGTCCACGATGACCGAGATATCCACACTAACCGCCTTGCAGTTGCGCGATGCGCTGCGCAGCAAGGAATTCAGTGCCCGAGAGGTGGCCGGGTACTTCCTGGGGCGTATCGAACAGCTCAACTCGTCCCTCGGATCGTTCATCACGGTCACCGCCGAGCACGCGATGGTCCAGGCCCAGCACGCTGACGAGGCCCTGGCCGGGGGCCAGGGCCTCGGCATGCTGCACGGAATGCCCTTGGCCTACAAGGACCTGCTGGATGTCTGCGGTGTGCCCACCAGCTACGGAACCGCGGCGTTCGGGTCGGCAGCCACCGCGCAGAAGGACTCCCCGCTGGTGGCGATCCTCGCCGGGGCCGGGGCGATTTCACTGGGCAAGACCCAGGTCCCGGAATTCGGGCTGAGCTGCCATTCGGAAAACAACGTGGCACCACCGGCGCGCAACCCGCTGGATACCAGGCTTACTGCCGGGGGATCCAGCGGAGGGGAAGCGGCCGCGGTGGCAGCGGGCATGATTCCCTTCGGGCCAGGCAATGACGGCGGAGGTTCGGTGCGCATCCCCGCCTCTGCATGTGGGCTGATCGGGCTCAAGCCCTCGCTTGGCACCATCCCGAGCGACGTGCTCGAGGGGACCCTCGACAGCTTCGGCGCACCCCGTCTCACCGTTTCGGGCCCCTTGGCCCGCACCGCACGGGATGCGGCGCTGCTGATGGATGCCATGGTCGACCCGACGCGGGAAACCTACCTCGAGGCACTTGGCGAGGGGTCCGTTGGGTCCCTTCGCGGCCTGCGCATCGGCGTCAGCACCGCCAGCCCCTTTGAATCGGCGTATTCCATCAAGCTCTCACCCCAGGCCCATGCAGCACTGGAGCAAGGCATCTCCCGGCTGGGTGCACGGGGACACCACCTGGAAGAGGCGGAGATCTTTTACGACCCTGCCTACCCCGAAACCTTCTCCACGGTCTGGACCAGCGGCCTGGCTGCCGCCCCGATCCCCCCGGGAAGCGAAGCAAGGCTGGGAACCCTGGCTCGTTCCTTCCGCGAACGTGCCACCAGGCGCGGGCGGGACATCTCGCTGGCCGCCGCGCGCCGCCTGAGCGAGATCGCCGCTGATTTCCGCACCCAGTGGGGCCGCTACGACATCGTACTGACCCCAGCCATGGCCTTCAGCCCTCCGGAAATCGGCTTCTTCACCTCTCAGGATGCCGATACCGACTACATGCGCCAGTGTCAGTACACGCCGTTCACCTCCATGGTGAACGTTTCGGGCCTTCCGGCCATCACGGTGCCTACGTTGGTGACCGCCGACGGACTGTCCATGGGTGTGCAGTTGATCGGCCGGGCGGGTTCCGAGACCCGGCTGTTGGCACTGGCGGCCCAACTTACCGAAATGTGAGATTGATCTACAAAGTAGGCATGGCGTAGGTCACGGGCCAAAAATTGAATACATGTCTATACCCACCCCCCTGAAGGAACAGTCTTCGACGGGCTTCTTCGGCCACCCCAAAACACTCTCGAACCTCTTCAGCATCGAGATGTGGGAACGCTTCTCCTTCTACGGGATGCAAGCGATCCTGGCGTACTACATGTACTTCTCCATCGCCGAAGGCGGGCTCGGGCTATCCCAGGACCTGGCGCTGTCGCTGGTTGGTGCCTACGGTGGCGCCGTTTACCTGAGCACCATCCTCGGTGCATGGCTTGCCGACCGACTGGTTGGCTCCGAGAAGGTCCTGCTTTACGCGGCCTTCATGATCATGGCCGGGCACATCGGCTTGGCTGCCCTTCCCGGGGCCGCGGGTCTTACAGTCGGCTTGGTCCTGGTTGCTGTGGGCTCCGGCGGACTGAAAGCCAACGCCACGGCATTGGTGGGGTCCCTCTACTCCAAGGAAGACACCCGCCGCGACGCCGGGTTCTCCATTTTCTATATGGGCGTGAACATCGGCGGCCTGCTGGGCCCGCTGCTCACCGGTTTCCTGCACGCGCGCTGGGGCTTCCACATTGGTTTCGCCGCAGCCGCGGTGGGCATGGCCGTGGGTGTCGCGATCTACCTCAGTGGCCGCAAGAACCTGCCGGCCTCGGTCCACGTGGTCAGCAACCCGCTTCCGGTGAATGATCGCAAGAAGTACCTGGGCTATGCCGCTGCCTTCATCGTGCTGGTCGTGGTGGTGTTCGCGCTGAAGATCGTCACCGTCGAGACCCTGGCCCGCACCATCGCCTACGCCGTCATTGCGGCCTCGATCATCTACTTCACCCTGATGCTGCGCTCCAAGCGCGTCACCAGGGTCGAGCGCAAGCACGTTCTCGCCTTTATTCCCCTGTACATCGCCTCCGCCGCGTTCTGGGCCCTGTTCCAGCAGCAGTTCACCTTCATCGCCGTGTACTCGCAGGAACGCCTGGACCGCACAATCTTCGGATGGGAAATGCCCGCCTCCTGGGTCCAGTCGATCAACCCGGTCTTTATCATCGTGCTGGCCGGCGTGTTTGCAGCGCTGTGGACCAAGCTCGGCGTTCGCCAGCCGGGCACCCCGGTGAAGTTCTCGCTCGCGTTGATGGTCGTTGGACTGGCTTTCTTGGTGTTCATCCCGCTCGAGTCCCTGGAGAAGACCCCGCTGTTGGCACTGGTCGGAATCCTGTTCCTGTGCACGCTGGCCGAACTGTTGCTCAGTCCCATCGGGCAGTCGGTTGCCACCAAGCTTGCCCCGGCGGCCTTCGGCACCCAGATGATCGCGCTGTTCTTCCTCTCCGTCTCCCTGGGCACGACGCTGGCCGGGATCTTGGCCGGTTTCTACACCGAAGGCAACGAGANCCGCTAGGTCCGGGTCCACCGCCAAGCAAGCGGCGCCCACACCCGGCATCCACGCCGCGGTGCGGGCGCCGCTGTGTCATCAGGTGGCACCGGTGACGGCACCATTCTTCGAGAGTCCTTGCGCTCAGCCGTCGCAGTCCACGATCATCCTGCCGATGTTGCCGCCGCACAGCAGGGACGCGAACGCCTCGGCAGTGCGGTCAAAGCCATCGATCGCCGTGTGGATGCTGCGGATCTTCCCTGCACGCAACCAGTTTGATGCATCGGCCTCGAAGTCAGGGCGCAGGTCCTCGTTATGCGTCACGTCGAACCCGCGCATCACCAGCTGTCGGTGGATCATCCGCGTGTAGTTCGCCGGACCGCGGCTGTCTGTGCCCTTGCCGTACTGCGAGGCCGCACCGCAGATCACCACCCGACCGCCGAAGTGCAGTTCCTCCAGCGCGGCTTCGAGCTGTTCCCCGCCGACATTGTCATAGAACAGGTCGATCCCCTCCGGGGCCGCGGCGCGAAGGAGTTCCAGGGCCGGGCCTTCATGGTGGTTGAAGGCGGCATCGGCTCCCAGCTCCCCCAGCAGCCGAACCTTTTTGGGTGAACCCGCGCTACCGATGACGGTGGCGCCAACGGCCTTGGCGAACTGCACGGCGCAGCTGCCGACGCCGCCGGCCGCACCGGAAACAAAGACGGTGTCCGTGGTCCGCACGGCGCCAAAGCGCATCATCCCGGTGTATGCAGTGAAACCCACGTGCCCCAGTACCGTGAGGTGTGCCTCCAGGGGGACATCGGGATCCGGCTCGGGTATGGCGCGCAGCTCACCGGCGTCGGCAACGTCGATGCTGCGCCACGGTGACTTCCGCACGGCAAGATCCCCCGGTCCGAAGGCTTCGCTGCGGGATTCAACGACCTCCACGACGCCGTCGCTTGCCGGGACGTCCCCGGGGCGGATGCCCGGGCCGTAGGCGGTGTCCGGACCGCCGATCCGATTGGCCAGCCCCGCATTCAGGCCCAGCCGGCGCAGTCGGACCAGGACCTGGCCTTCGCCGAGCTCCGGGACGTACGCTGTGGCGATCCTGAAATCCCGGGCTGCGATGGCCCCGTCCGGATAGCTGGCCAGCTGCACTTCATGTGATTCCATGGCACCAGCGTAGGCGTTCTTGGCCCGCTGTCCATGCTTTCCGCTCCGAAGCGGTTCAACGGATCCAGTGCCCCGCTCCGGGGAACCCTTCTCCCGCGTCGCCGCCACAAAACAAGACCGCCGCCGCATCGCGGGATTCGATCCTGGATGCGGCGGCGGTGCGGGAACAGTGGTGCGGGGGCCGGACTACAGCCCGGGGATCCCACCGATGAACACGAACATGAACAGATATGCCACTATCTGGAAGGCAAGCATCAGGTAGCCCAGCACCAGCCCGAAAATGGCCATGCCCCGTCCATGCGGCTCTCGCTTCAGGGCCAAGTGCCCGCAGACGATGGCGCCCAGCTGGGGCACAAGCATCATTCCGCCGCTGAGCAGCGCCACGATCCCGGCCACCAGCGACACGATCGAGAGCACGTTGCTCGGCTTCGCCTGCTGCACCGGATACCCGTGGTTGGGATAGCTCTGCCGGGGGTATCCAGGGGCTGGGTGAGCCTGCTGCGGGTAGCCCTGCCACTGCCTGTTTTGGCCGGCGAACCCTTCCTGGTGCCCGCGCGGATCCCCGTTGATCGGAGGGGAGTCAAGCGGCATCCGGGAATAGGGGTTGCGCGGCGGTGCCGCGTTCGGGTCCTGCGACCAGCGCGCATCCATCGGATCGCTGAAAGACGGCTTGGAACCGGGGGTGCTTTCCCCGTCTTCGAGATTGGCCATGGTTTGTCCCTCCCGCCGGGTCGACCTTTTCGAACCCGGCACGCCCCGTGCTTCGGCACGACACCAGGGACCCAGTTTAGCCATGATCCATCAACACAGCCCACTCACATTCGTCGCTCAGGAACCGGTGGGAGGGTTGCATCATGGACAAGGCACCAGCTCCACCGGCCGCACCGAACCATCCCCGTCGCCATGCAGTTCCCCCGTACCTCTTGATGTCGATGGCCGCCTGCGACGGCGCCTGGGAGGCCCCGTCGTCGATGCTCGATCTCATTGCCGGTCCCTCTGCACCCGGCCAGGGCCCTGGACCGGACAGCGAAACCCGCAAGCGCATCGCCACCCGCGCACGCCAGACACTGCTGCTCGACCAGGCAATGCTGCATGAACGTGCAATTACGCACACCGATCCGCGCGACCTGCTGGATCCGGCCGGGAGGCTGGTGCCGGTGGTATCCGATGCCTGGGGCGCAGAGACGACACCGGGCACCACCTCCCGCACCCAAGACCAGGATTCCGCCGAGGACCACGACGTCAACGACGCATACCACGGCCTCGAGCACGTCAACGCGTTCCGTGCCGAGCTCTTCAAGGACTCCTCGCCCAAGGGTGCGGGCCTGGTGCTGCGAAGCACCGTTCACTACGGGTTGCACTATTCCAACGCGTTCTGGGACGGCGCCCAAATGGTGATGGGCGACGGTGACGGGGAGGTCTTCAACTCCTTCACTTCCTCGCTTTCGATGATGGCGCACGAACTCGGACACGGCCTGCTGCAAAACACCACCAGCCTGGCCCACCATGGCCAGTCCGGGGCGCTGAACGAGTCTCTGGCCGATGTCTTCGGCGCCCTCGTGGAGCAATACGTGAGCGGGCAGGATGCCGCAAGCGCCAGCTGGCTCATCGGCAAGGGGCTGTTCACCGATAAGGTGCAGGGCACGGCCCTGCGATCCATGGCCGCCCCAGGCACCGCCTACGACGACCCGGTCCTGGGCAAGGACCCGCAATCGGGCACCATGTCCGGATACGTGCACACCGGCGAAGACGACGGCGGGGTCCACCTGAACTCCGGCATACCCAACCACGCGTTCCACCTTTTCGCCACTGCATTGGGCGGCAACGCCTGGGAAACCGCCGGTTCGCTGTGGTTCAACGTCGTGAACACCAGTGCGTTGCCCGAGGACTCGGACTTCGGCACCTTTGCGGAACAGACGCTGCTCCAGGCCCGCCGCCAGAACGGCGCCGGGTCGATGGTTGAACGCGCCCTGGCCGACGCCTGGGACGCGGTCGGGGTGGTTCCCCGGGCGCTGGACCCGGCAAGAAGTTAACGGTCCCCGCCCTCCGCGGTCCGCGCGGCGACTTGTTCGGCCCTCCGCGGCGAAAAAATGAGAAACTTGGGGCATGGCCCACCCACGCGCCGGAACCCCGGCCTTGCCCCAAGACCTGATCGACCTCCCAGCGGTGCGCAACGCGTACTTCGACATCCATCCCGATCCCTCCGACCCCGCCCAGCGCGTGGCCTTCGGAACCTCAGGGCACCGCGGCACCTCGTTGAACGGATCCTTCAACGAGGACCACATCATGGCCATCACCCAGGCGATCGTGGAGTACCGGCGCGGAGCCGGCATCACCGGGCCGCTCTTCGTCGGCAAGGACACCCACGCGCTCTCGGACCACGCCCAAGACACGGTGCTGGAGGTGCTGGCAGGCAACGACATCGAGATCCTGGCTGACGCGCGCAAGGGCTGGACCCCAACTCCTGCCCTGAGCCACGCCATCCTAGGGCACAATGCAGACGCCGCCGCCCCTCGGGCCGATGGCATCATCATCACCCCTTCGCACAACCCGCCGGCCGACGGTGGCCTGAAATACAACCCGCCGCACGGCGGTCCCGCCGACACCGACGCCACGTCCTGGATCGCGGAGCGGGCCAACCAGCTCCTTGAAGCCAAGCTTTCGGGCATCAGGCGCATCTCCTTGGACGCAGCACTCTCCGGGGGCAGGATCGGCGCCTTCGACTTCATGCCTTCCTACATCAACGATCTGCCCTCGATCCTTGACATGGATGCCATCCGCGAATCAGGGCTGCGCATCGGCGCCGACCCGATGGGCGGCGCGGCGGTCGATTACTGGGGTGCCATCGCGGAAACCCACAAGCTCGACCTGACGGTGGTCAACCCGGCGGTGGACCCGCAGTTCGCCTTCATGACCCTGGACACCGACGGGAAGATCCGCATGGATTGCTCCTCGGCGCACGCGATGGCCTCGCTGATCGAGGCACGGAACTCCTTCGACATCTCCACGGGCAACGACGCCGATGCAGATCGCCACGGCATCGTGACCCCGGATGGCGGGCTGCTGAACCCCAACCACTTCCTGGCCGTGGCGATCCAGTACCTCTACACGCACCGCACCGGGTGGTCCCCGGATGCGGGGATCGGCAAGACGCTGGTCTCCTCTTCCATGATCGACCGCGTGGCGGCAAAGCTGGGCCGCACGCTGGTGGAGGTGCCCGTGGGATTCAAGTGGTTCGTGCCGGGGCTGATTGATGGAACCGGTGCCTTCGGCGGCGAGGAATCGGCCGGCGCATCGTTCCTGCGGCGCGATGGAAGCACCTGGACCACCGACAAGGACGGGATCCTGTTGGCGCTGCTGGCCAGCGAGATCACCGCCGTCACCGGCTCAAGCCCGTCGGTGCACTACGCCGGGCTTGTCGCCGAGCATGGCGCGCCTTCCTACGCACGCCTCGACGCCACCGCGGACCGAGCGCAGAAAGCCCGCCTGGCCAACCTGTCCGCCAAGGATGTGAGCGCCGAAATGCTGGCCGGCGAGAAGATCACCGCCAGGTTGACCGAAGCCCCGGGAAACGGGGCAAAGATCGGGGGCCTGAAGGTCACCACCGAAAACGCGTGGTTCGCCGCTCGTCCCTCGGGAACCGAGGACAAGTACAAGATCTATGCCGAGTCGTTCCTGGGCGACGAGCATTTGGCCCGGGTTCAGGCCGAAGCGCAGACCATCGTCGCGGCGGTACTGGGATAACATCACGATCTAGAAATGAAACGGTGTATGGCCTGTAGGTATGTCGATTACGACATACCTACAGGAGACGCTTGATGAGCTTACTCTTCGCCCAGGTGTAGGGGGGATAGACCGCCTTGAGCGTGTCGAGCACCGTGGTCTTGCCCATCACGGCCCGCATCTGCGAGAGCCGCTCGAATCCATGGCGTCCGTGGTAAGAACCCATGCCCGAGGCCCCTACCCCGCCGAACGGAAGTGCCGGGACGGCAAGGTGCAGGTTCGGGGCATTGTGCACGATCGCCCCTGCCCTCACCTGGTCGCCGAAGGAGGACTGCAGGCGCGGGTTCTCGCTGAAGAGGTAGGCGACAAGCGGATCGGGACGCGCATGGATGAAGCGCACCGCCGCGTCGAAGCTGTCCACCGCGACGATCGGCAGGATCGGACCGAAGATCTCTTCGCTCAGGAGCGGGGAATCCGGATCCACGTTGGCCAGCACCGTGGGTTCGATCTTCAAGGAGTCCCGGTCATGCCCGCCGCCGATGACAATCTCGCCATCCCCCAGGTAGGACACGAGCCGGTCGAAGTGTGCCGCGTTCACGATCCGGCCGTAGTCGCGGCTTGCCATGGGGTTCTTTCCGTAGAACCCGCTGATGGCCTTGGCCAGCTGCTTTTCCAGGTTCCGCCCGGCATCCCCTACCGACAGGACATAATCCGGCGCAACACAGGTCTGCCCCGCATTCATGAACTTCCCGAAGGCCAGTCTGCGTGCAACGGCAATCGAGGACCCGTCCATCACCACCGCCGGGGACTTGCCGCCCAATTCCAGGGTCACCGGGGTCAGGTGCTCCGCCGCAGCCCGTGCAACGATCTTCCCTACGCGTTCTCCTCCGGTATAAAAGATGTGGTCAAAGTGTTGTTCCAGGAGCACCTTGCTTGTTGAGGCGCCACCTTGGATAACGACGCAGGCACGGGGGTCCATGAACTGCGGGATGAGCTTGCCCAGCATTGCCGAGGTCGCCGGGGCCAGCTCCGAGGGCTTGATCACCGTGACGTTTCCCGCCGCGATCGAAGCGACAAGCGGGGCCAGGACAAGCTGCATCGGGTAATTCCAGGCCCCGATGACCAGCACCACGCCCAAGGGCTGCGGCTCGATCTTGGCCGCCGCCGGCTGTAGCGCCAACGGGACCTTGACCGGCTTGGATTCCATCCACTCGGAGAGGTGGAGCTGCGCGTGGTCGATTTCTGCGCGGACCATGTCGATCTCCGTCATCTTCGCCTCGACGGAACCCTTGCCCAGGTCATCGTCCAGCGCGTCGACGAAGTCCTGCTCGTGCGCCTCGAGCATGCGTTCGAGCGCCTTGAGCTGCGAGGCCCGGAAGCGACGCGGATGGGCCAGCCGGGTCGCCACCACGTCGTGCATCGAAGCGACGATCTCCCCGATCTTCTCGGGGGATTCGGCCACCACCTGGGGAAGCTCCAGTTCGTTCAGCGCCCTGGAGGAGCGTGGCGCTGCTGAGTCATGTGCGGTCTTCGATGTTGCCATGTTCCGAGCCTACGGCCCGTGCGGCATCGGCAACAGGGCGCCACACCAGCACCGGCCCCCCGGCAAGGTCATGGCCACCGACGCAGTTGACCCCGTCCGCACCGCGTGGGATAGGCTCACGCATAGTGACACGGGGTGTTGGCGCGCAAGCTGCCCGACTGAGATAAGACCCGTTGAACCTGAACTAGTTCGTACTAGCGGAGGGATGTTGCTCATGGATCACATGGCGCCTTCAACATATTTTTCACCCGGCGAGCTCGCCGATGCCCTGGGCGCGTTGCGCGCCTCGACCCCCTTGGTCCATTGCCTGACCAACACCGTGGTCACCAACTTCACCGCCAACGTGCTGCTGGCCGCGGGAGCTTCCCCGGCCATGGTCGACGTTCCCGGGGAGGCCGGAGGGTTCGCCGAGGTGGCATCGGCCGTCCTGGTGAATCTGGGCAACCCCGGTGCCGAGCAGCGTGCGGCAATCACCGCGGCCGTTGCCGCCGCCTCAACCGCTCCAACACCGTGGGTCCTGGACCCGGTGGCCGTCGGATCCCTCACCGTGCGCACGGAGTTCGCGTTTGGCCTCCGTGATGCCAGGCCTACGGTGATCCGTGGCAACCCCTCGGAGATAATGGTGCTCGCCGGCACGGGGGCCGGTGGGCGCGGGGTGGAGGCCACCGATTCGGTCCACGCGGCGGCCGAAGCGGCCATCTCCCTCTCCTTGCGCAGTGCGGCAGTGGTCGCTGTCTCCGGGCCCGCGGACCTTATCACCGACGGGCGGCGCACCGTACACGTGCACGGCGGAAGCGAGCTGCTCACCAAGGTGACCGGCGGCGGCTGCGCACTGGGGGCGATTTGCGCCGCCTTCCTGCCCACCACGTCCGATCCGCTGCTGACCACCGTTGCAGCGCACGCCTTTTACTCCGCGGCCGCCGAACGCGCGGCAACGACAAGCCGCGGCCCGGGATCGTTCGCGATGGACTTCATTGACGCCCTGCACGCGCTGTCCCCCGCCGACTTGGCCGCCACGGCGGTGCTTTCCTGATGCCGGGCTCGGGAATCTACCTGGTGCTCGATTCGGCCTCCTGCGCCGGACGCCCGCTGGCGGAGATCGCCAAGGCAGCCGTTGTTGGCGGGATCAGGACTGTGCAGCTGCGCTGCAAGGACATGCCCGCGGCCGAGTTCCTCCAGGAGGTTATCTCCTGCGCCCGGCATACCTCAGGACACGCGACACTGCTGGTCAACGACCGCGTCGACGTATACTTGGCCGCCCGCGCCGCCGGAGCCGATGTACAGGGGGTGCACATCGGGCAGTCCGACATCCCCGTGGCCTTGGTCCGTGAACTCATCGGGCCCGAAGCAGTGCTCGGGCTCAGCGCCGCCACCGCGGCGGAGATCACCGCGGCCAACCTGGTCAACGAGCGCACCCCGGGCACCATCGACTACCTGGGCGTCGGCGCCGTGCATGCCACTCCGACCAAGGCGGACCACCCCGAACCCCTGGGATATGAGGGGCTGGCGCGCATCGCCTCATCCAGCGCCCTTGGCTGCGTGGCAATCGGGGGCCTGGACGCCTCCGATATCCCCGGGGTCGTATCCAGTGGAGCGACGGGGATGGCCGTGGTGCGCGCCATCTGTGCCGCCGGCGACCCACGCGCCGCAACCGAGAACCTTCTAACCCTCTGGGAGGGAACCACACCGTGACCAACACGCAGAACACCAAGAACATCCTGTCCATTGCCGGGTCCGACCCCTCGGGAGGCGCCGGGATCCAGGCAGACCTGAAGTCCATTGCGGCGACCGGGGGCTACGGCATGGCTGCCATCAGCGCACTGACGGCGCAGAACACCCGAGGGGTGCGCTCCGTGCATGTGCCTCCCGCCGGTTTCCTCACCGAACAGCTCAATGCCGTCAGCGAGGACATCGCCATCGACGCGATCAAGATCGGCATGCTGGCCAACGCGGAGGTCATCAACGAACTGGGCCAATGGCTGGCCGGCATCCGATCCGCGGGCACCGGTGCCCCGGCGGTGGTCCTTGACCCCGTCATGGTTGCCACCAGCGGGGACCGGTTGCTGGATGCGGAATCCGATGCGGCGCTGCGCCGGCTCTTCTGCCACACCGACGTGATCACCCCCAACATCCCCGAACTCGCGGTGCTCGCGCGTGCTGAAATGGCCACCGACTGGGAAACCGCGGTGGTCCAGGCACGCGGCCTCGCCGCCGAATACGGCGTGATGGTCCTGGCCAAGGGCGGCCACCTCGAATCGGCAAGCTGCCGCGACGGGCTCATCGACTCCGATGGGGTGATTCTCTCGGTGGCCTCGCCCCGGCAGTACACGCCGAACACGCACGGCACCGGATGCTCGCTCTCCGCCGCGCTGGCCACTTGCTACGCCCGCACCGGGGACTGGGGATCGGCGCTGCTAAACGCCAAGAGCTGGCTGGCCGGCGCCATTTCGCGGGCAGACGAGCTGTCGGTGGGTTCCGGGCACGGCCCGATCAACCACTTCGCCTCGCTCTGGGACGGGGTGCGCCCGGCGCACCCCGGGGACCCGATGGCGCAGTGGTGGCAGAAGATCGCGGCAATCCGCACGGGCATCGATGAACTGGACTTCATCCGCGCACTGAAGGACGGCTCGTTGGCCCGCGAGCATTTCGAGGACTACCTGGGCCAGGACGCCCTGTATCTGCGCACTTATTCGCAGGTGATGTCCCGGGCCTCGGCGCTTGCCCCGGACACCGAGTCACAGCGCTTCTGGGCGGCAAGCGCCAGCAGCTGTCTCGAGGAGGAACTGGCGTTGCACCGCGGGCGGCTCGCCGAACGCGTCCCGGAACCTTCGACCACCACCACCGCCTACCTCAACCACCTGAAGGCATCGGCGAACAACTACCCGGTGCTCATCGCCGCGATCCTGCCGTGCTTCTGGATCTATCAGGACACAGGCAGCCGGCTCGCGGCGGCCAACCGGCAGGACCACCCGTATGCGGATTGGCTCACCAGCTACTCCTCGGTCGAGTTCGATGCGGCCACCGCGGCCGCAATCGACATCACCCGCACGGTGCACCAAGGCGCCGATGAATCCACGCGCACCGCGATGTGGCGCGCGTTCGAGGCCTCCAGCCTCCACGAGCTTGCGTTCTTCGACCAAACAGCAGCCCCCGCCACCTCCCGGGATTCGAGTGCGGGCGAACCGGTGGCGGCCGGGTAGCCCTTCTTGCGCGGGGTGCGTAGTGCCTCATGTCAAGGTGCACGCCAAATGACTACCGCATGCCTCACCAAAAATGCACGCGAAATCGGGTCATGCGATTCGAGTCTGGGACTGGGTTTTCAGGGCGGCTAGCCGTATGAGTTC